>JAYUTD010000332.1:0-4098 GCA_043755305.1 Saprospiraceae bacterium | reverse complement strand
AAAAGTTGGCCTTGGTGCCCAGGCTTTGTACGTAAGGTGTATTTATTACCGTAAGATGGGAACCTGATAGTTTTGTAGTAAGCACGATGTCTTTGGCTTTGTAATCAACCAATGCTTTTTTGTAGTCATCTGATATGGTCGCTTCTTCGGCCGCAAGAAATATGGTACCAACAGAGACACCGGCAGCACCCATGTCCAATGTCTCTTTTAATTGATCCGGAGTAGCGACTCCACCAGCAGAGATCACTGGTATCTTGCATACGGCCATAATACTTTGGAGCAAATCCTTCTTAGGTATAGGACCACAATGCCCACCTGCCTGACTGTTGACCGCTATAATGGCATCGGCACCCATATCTTCTACTTTCTTTGCCATTTTAGCGTCTATGACATCGCAGAATACTTTGATGCCTACAGGCTTGCATCTTCGTATGGTTTCTTCCGGACTGCCAAGCGAGGTGATGATGTAAGGCACTTTCATTTCTATCAAAAGATCCAATTGTCCATGGTATTTTGGATTGGACTTATTGACTATGAGATTGACCCCAAATGCTTTGTTTGATTTACTTCGTATTTCATTGATGGCATTTCTTAGATCCGCATCTGTGCGGTAGTTCAAAGCTGGAAATGCGCCTGTTGCACCAAATTCGAGTGCTTCAGTTACCATTTTTACATTGGATACCAAAAACATCGGCGCTACTATCACAGGGTATTTTATATCAAGAATTTCTGTCAACAACATAATTTAGGTTTTTCATTATTAAGTAAAATAAAAATCAACTTACTTTTTCATAATTTAATTTTACATCAAGGTTTTATTAGACTTACGAACTTTAGCTGTTTAATTATTTTCCCATTAGTTAATGAGCAAAAGAAAAAGAATGCCAACCACTATTCGGTAATAGCCAAAGTGCTTAAATCCGTACTGCTCTACAATTTTCAAAAATATTTTCACCGCAATCAGCGCTGTAATAAATGCAACTATGAGACCTATGCACAACAATTGTATTTCTTGTGTTGAAAAAGCAATGTTTGTTTTAAGCAGGTCATATCCTGTAGCAGCTGCCATTGTTGGCACGGCAAGTAGAAATGAAAATTCCATCGCTTGTTTTTTGTCCAGGCCATTAAACATACCGCCAATTATTGTTGCAGCAGCCCTTGATACGCCTGGCACCATTGATATACATTGGATCAAGCCTATAAAAAAAGCGTTTTTGTAAGACAGATCTGAAAGAGAGCTTATGGTTGATTTTTTATCGTCCAATTTATTGTCAACCAATACCAGGATGACCCCACCTATGATTAAGGACACAGCAACCACCGTGGGGTTGAATAAATATGATTTGATAAATCCGTAAGCTAAGAAACCAATGATAGCGGTGGGAATAAATCCTGTAAAAAGTTTAAAGTACAAATTTATATCCTTGTAAAATCGTTGTGCATACAAAAATACAATGGCCATTATTGCCCCAATTTGTATGGCTATTTCAAATGTTTTGACAAAGGACTCTTCTTGAATTTCCATCAACTTTGAGGCTAGTATCATATGGCCTGTAGAAGATACAGGCAGAAATTCTGTCAGGCCTTCTATTACAGCTAGTATTATCGATTGTAAGTAGGTCAATTTTTATATTTTATAAATGTGAATTGGCAATAAATGCTATTTTGAGTGAATCCTATAGTTTTATTATATAGCTCTATGCTTGTCTCCCTTTTTCAAATTGCGGGCTACCAGCCAGTCTATCATACGGTCAGGCACATAGCTTGCAATAAATTTAAACGTCCTCTTTTTTTTGTGGACTATGTATCTCGGCCTGGGATTGGCAAGAAACATGGCTTTGTCGCATGCTGCAGCTACATGAGATACATCCAGCGCATGACGCTCCGCATTGTCGATCATTTTATCTGCATTGGGTGCAATGCTGGCATACCGTGTATGCATAAACTTGTCAAATGTACCCCTTGCCTTGCTCCATATTTTGGTCTTGATCGGTCCGGGTTCTATGGCAATAACTTTGATGCCAAACATAGCCAATTCTCTTCTATATATATCGCACATGCTTTCGAGTGCATGTTTTGAGATGCAATATGGCCCGGTGAAAGGAGAATTGAATAGGCCGGATACTGAACTCATGTTGATGATTCGACTATCCGTTTGCATCATGGGCAGCATGGCATTGGTGATTCTTCTCACTGCATTGACATTGACTTCCATTTGCATTTCAAAGTCTTCATCGCTTACGCACTCAAGTGGACCAGCTTTGGCTATACCGGCATTGTTGATGAGTGCATACAATTGGTTGTCACCAAGGATAGATTTTACTTTTTCATGAAAGGTCGTTATACCCAATTTGTCAATCACGTCAAATACAATTTTATGAAAATTAGGATGGCTTAAATCATTGGCGTCTTCGACTCTTCTTACAGTGCCAATTACACGATGGCCATTATTTATATAATGGCTGGCAAGTCCATGTCCTATACCCGAAGAAACGCCAGTGATGAGTATGTATTTTTGCATATTATTTACCTGTAAATTGTGCCTTTCTCTTTTCTACAAATGCTGTAGCACCTTCCCTGGCATCATAAGTGATAAGACATGCACCGAATGCTTCGTATTCTGACTTGTACCCATTTTTGGTTTCGTCATAATAATCATTGAGGCAGCTGATGATGTGTTGCACTGCTATCGGGCCTTTAGTAGCAATCTTACCAATGATTTCTTTTGACTTTGCAATTTCCTCACCGGCTTCTACTACATGATTGACCAAGCCCAGTGCCTTGGCTTCATTGGCGTCAATTATATCTGCTGTAAGCAGCAGTTCTATGGCTTTGGACTTGCCTATGCATTGGGCCAATCTTTGGGTGCCACCATAGCCGGGTATCAATCCGAGATTGACTTCCGGTTGGCCAAATTTTGCTTTAGTGCTGGCTACCCTCATATGACAAGCCATGGCCAGCTCACATCCACCACCTAGGGCAAAGCCATTGACTGCAGCGATCACAGGCTTATGAAATTGTTCAATTTTGAAGTATACATCCTGTCCAAATTTGGACAATACCTGACCTTCCTGTGCATTCAATCCAGCGAATTGCTTTATGTCCGCACCAGCCACAAAAGCTTTTTCCCCGCTGCCGGTGATGATGACACCTTTGATGTCAGGGTTGTTTTGGTGCTCGGTAAAAAAATGGCCAAGTCCTTCCATTACCTCTTTGTTGATGGCATTGAGCGCTTCAGGTCTATTGATGGTGATGGTGACTATGCCGTCTTCGTTGTTGATTAATAGTGCCATGCTTTATTGTTTATTTTGGAGAAATGAATAAGTTGTGCTGTTTGTTTCTTGTACTCAATACCTGAGCTCATATACCTGATTTGTGGTGTCTCTTTTTTGTACGATGATGATAAATTTGTCGTACTCTTTTTCGTCCAGGATTTTGTTGAAGTGTTGTTTGCCCAGCAGAAAATTTGCCAAAGGGGTGACTGTATTGGTATGCCCTACAATCAACACTTTATTTAATTTGGGAGATTTTTTTACATCGGTAAACGTCTGTTTCATATTTTCATTGGTATAGATAAGGCTGCTGAGTCCTTTGTACTGCGTAATGCTGTCTATGGTCTGGAATGTTCGATTGAAATAAGTAGTATAAACGCCATCCAAGTAAGTTTGCCGCATGATATTGGTGAGGTTGGCCGCTCTTTTGATGCCTTGCGCATTCAGTGGCGGATTTATTTTTTGGGTATCTTTTTCTGCGTGTCGTATCATATAATACACTTTGACAATGCTATCGCCGCCGAGATTTATTTCTTTGCCATCTGTGGTATGCACGACTTCTTTTTTTATGTATTGGATTTTTGCATCTTTTGTATAGCCTGCATCGCTTTTACAGCCGATATACAGTGAAGCGATAAATAAAAAACAAACGTAGCTGGCCCTTAATTGCATAAAATTATGAGTTTATAAATGAAAGGAAAGGCAAATATAGGAAGAAATATACTAAGGGTAAGGATTTAGATAAATTGGGGCTTGGGGCGTGGATAATTTCATTAAGTTGTATATCTTGGTTAGCAGAATATAATTTGGTAGGTGTAGTTAAATT
>JAYUTD010000331.1:0-4102 GCA_043755305.1 Saprospiraceae bacterium | reverse complement strand
ATGCTCGGCCCGGTCGCCATATTTTACTTCTCCCTTGTAAGGAGGATTTTTAGTGGTCTTTAGAAAGTCTTCTGCCAGATATACGGCATTGTTCAAATAGTAATTGTCCATATCTCCACAGTAAATATGGATTTTGCCTTGCAACTTTGGTCCGAGTTTTGCCCAGTCCCGTTTCATGATATGGACAAGGTCGTAATTTTCTTTCCAGTACTCGGCTACTTCTTTATCTATGAGGCCAGTTTCTTTGTCAAAGATGCGCTTTGGATAGCCATCTTTATCCATGGGTGAATATGTTGCTTCCCAGATGTCATATTGCTGGCCACTTCTGCTCTTTGTCCCTAGTACAAGTTCATACTTGTTTGTTTGCCGTACCGTTGTAGAAATGTGGCCCAGGTAATCTCTTTTGGCAGGTCTGTCAATGCATGCCACAGGACCATCAATTTGAAAGGCATTTTTATCTTCATAAATATTGAATGTAGTGTATGCTCTAAAGTCAATAGGATCAGGACAAGCTGCAAAGCAGCCATTGTATTCATCCGGATACATCACTTGAGCGGCCAATGCTTCCCAGCCGCCTGTAGATCCTCCGTATAAAAACCGCCCCTTACTGCCTAAGCCTCTGTAAATGCTTTCTATATAAGGTATAAGCTCATAAGTAATAGCATCTCCGTAAGGGCCCTGGCAAGCTGAATTTACGGCATAAGAGTCGTCGTAATAAGGTGTAGCATGTTGGATTTCTATGGCAAGAAATCTTGGAAAGGTGTCGCTGGTCCACTGCTTATAAAAACGGAAAGCCTCTTCCTGCTGAATCTTATTGTACCCATAGATCTTGAATCGGTCACTATAGTCAGTAGTATCCATATTGGCAGGCACCGGCTCAGTCCTAAATCCATCAAAGTCAGCTGGAAAGTGTCCATGGTAGATCATCGACGGATATTTTCTTGTGGTTTCTTTGTCCCAGTCTCGAGGTATCAATATGTGGGCACCCAGATACACAGGTTTGCCCCAAAACTTACTCAATTTTTCACTTTTCATCGACAGATGCCTGATCCACGGTGTATTTTTAGGCGAAGGTATTACTTCGATGTATTGATCCAACTTCAGCGTGATATCCGCAAAATACCCACTCGAAAGGGTCACTTTTTGGGGTACACTGTATATATTCATTGGCTTTTTATTCCATTGCTGGCCTTCGCCCATATCAGGTGGAAGCAATACACTGTGCCCTG
This sequence comes from Saprospiraceae bacterium, assembly GCA_043755305.1. GTDB lineage: Bacteria > Bacteroidota > Bacteroidia > Chitinophagales > Saprospiraceae > JADKBO01. Next base: position 2,873 of record JAYUTD010000331.1, on the reverse strand, counting down.
TACTTAAGTCAAACTTATCGTACCTGTTGAGCACAGCCTGGACATTGTATGTGCCCGCACCTATTTCACTCCATGATTTAATGGGGTAGGTAACCTGTTTTTCATGAGGGAAAGTAAATATAGCAGGACTTTGGCCAGGTTCGATGTCGATACCTACGGCTATTTGTGTATTGTAGTCGTCAGTTACCGTAAATCTAGGTTCTTTGGTAAGGTCTTTGGACAATATAAGGATAAGCCGACCATATTCGGGTTCAGCGAGCTCAACCTTTACCTTCAAATTACCTTGTGAAAAGGCAATCCCAGAGAACAAAAACATAATTACAGTAAAAAAGAAGCATTTTTTCATTCTTAACATATATTTGGTGTAAATATATGAAAAAATGTAATATGAAAGAAATTTATTGGATACTTACTTATAAATAACAATGCTTTAGAGCACGCCATTTTCAAAAGGCGACTCAGATAAAATTAAGGTTTTATCACCACTTCCGATTTTAAACTCAATTCCTTCAATTGCTTCTGGTCAATCAAAGACGGTGCATCGATCATCATATCCCGGCCCTGATTGTTTTTTGGAAATGCAATGAAATCTCTGATAGAATTGACGCCATTCATCACCGCACACAATCGGTCAAAGCCAAAGGCAATGCCTCCATGTGGTGGAGCTCCGTACTCAAATGCACCGAGCAAAAAACCAAATTGTTCCTCTGCTTCTTCCTTAGTAAAGCCCAGCAAGTCAAAATTTCTGGATTGTAGGTCTCTGTCGTGTATTCTTATGGATCCGCCACCGATTTCTACGCCATTGATGACCAGATCATAAGCATCGGCCCTGAGGTTTTTCATGGTCTCGTGGTCGCCATTGAGCATTCGTGGTATATCAGTGAGTTTAGGTGAAGTAAAAGGGTGGTGCATGGCAAAGAAGCGCTGCGCATCTTCATCCCACTCCAGTAGAGGGAAGTCTATCACCCATAATGGCTTGAAGTCGCCGGCTTTCATAAGGCCTAGCCTTCGGCCCATCTCAAGCCTGAGCTCATTGAGTTGTTTTCTTGTTTTTTCTGTTTCTCCACTTAATATGAAAAGAATGTCGCCTTCTTCGGCACCAAATTTTTGGGCCCATACCTTTAGATCCTCGTCGGTATAAAACTTACCTACACTACTCTTTATTCCATCCGCCTGATACTTCACATAGACTAGGCCTTTGGCGCCGATCTGTGGCCGCTGCATCCATTCTGTAAGGTCTTTGATGTCCTTATTGCTGTACTGGTCAGCTGCACCTTTGGCACATATGCCCACTACGAGCTCGGCACTATCAAATACAGCAAAACCTTTGTTTTGTGCCACCTCATTGAGTTCGACAAATGGCATACCGAATCTCAGGTCAGGCTTATCGCTGCCGTACAATTTCATGGCATCGTCATAGTACATTCTTGGAAAATCTCCAAAATCGATATCCAGGGTATGCTTAAATAGATGTTTTGCCAGTCCCTCAAAAGTATTGAGTATGTCTTCTATATGTACATAAGACATTTCACAATCGATCTGGGTAAACTCCGGTTGTCTATCTGCTCTCAAATCTTCGTCTCTAAAGCACTTCACGATCTGAAAGTACTTATCTATACCAGCCACCATCAGGATTTGCTTAAAAGTCTGCGGCGATTGTGGCAGGGCGTAAAACTCCCCGGCATTGAGCCTTGAAGGGACGACAAAGTCTCTTGCACCTTCTGGCGTGCTCTTGATAAGGAATGGCGTTTCTACTTCGATGAAGCCTTGTCCATCGAGGTACTTTCGTGTCTCCAATGCAAGCTTGCTTCTGAAGATGATATTGTTTTGTACGGGACTTCTTCGTATATCCAAGTATCGGTATTTCATCCTGAGGTCATCGCCGCCATCGGTATTCTCTTCTATAGTAAATGGTGGCGTCTTACTTGCATTGAGCACCTTTAATTCTTTTGCATCGATTTCGATATCTCCTGTAGCCCGGTTAGCATTCTTACTGCTTCTTTCCCGCACACTGCCGGTCACTTGTATAACAAATTCCCGACCTAGCTTACGGGCCTCCTGACACATGGCTTCATTGTCATCCATATTGAATACCACTTGAGTTATCCCATACCTATCTCTAAGGTCAAGGAAAGTCAAGCCGCCAAAGTCCCGTGCGATCTGCACCCATCCTGATAAAGTTACCGTCTGGCCGATGTCCGCCATCCTAAGTTCGCCGCAATTGTGTGATCTATACATTTAGAAAGTTTTGTAAAAATTAGAGTGCAAAGATAGGAAAAAAAGGGGAAGTTAATAGCGTAAAAATCCTTGCGTTTTAAAGTAAAATTCAAGTTTTTGCCTCATTTAGGCCCAAAAAAGAAAGCCGACGATCTATTCAATTTTACTTATTAAGTTAGGTTTGTAAAATGCGAAGTTGGTTTTACATCTTTCGAAGTTAGTTTTTCATCATGTGAAATAATTGATTTTTATATCGTGACAAAACTGAATAATTGCTATTTAAAGAACATTCTTTGAGATAAAAAAATAATTTGAAAATTTTGATAAACAAAGGAAACGATAAAAACCAAATTTATTTCGTCTAATTTATTTTTCAATTCTCCTATAAGCTACTTAAATTTGCAGATTAAATTATTTCATACCATGAAAATAGACGACCCAGAGGTTACTTACGGCACTACCTTCACTTATGCTGACTACCTCAATTTTGATTTTGATGAAATGGTCGAACTGATCCGTGGCCGGGTGTTCAGAATGAGCCCTGCTCCATGTACGGCTCATCAAAGAATTTCCATGAATCTTAGCTATGAATTTTCTCATTACCTCAAAGGTAAGCCATGTCAGGTTTTTCATGCCCCTTTTGATGTCATACTTCC
>JAYUTD010000330.1:0-10341 GCA_043755305.1 Saprospiraceae bacterium | reverse complement strand
GGGTTATGCCATAGCTGAAAAAGAATTTGGCGATAAAGTATACACATGGGCAACATGGGAAAAAACCAAAAAAGAAAAAGGTGAAGAAATCGCAAATGCAGAGCAAAAATCTGCGTTGGAAGCCGGTAAGGTATTAATAAAGGATGCCATTGCAGACATCGCCTTGCAACAAGTGCTTACAAGACCAGAAGATTTTGATGTAATTGCTACACTTAATCTTAATGGTGACTACCTTTCGGATGCTCTTGCAGCGCAAGTGGGTGGTATAGGTATCGCCCCAGGTGCAAATATCAACTATGTAACCGGTCATGCAATATTTGAAGCTACCCACGGGACTGCTCCAAAATATGCTGACAAAGATCAGGTGAATCCGGGTTCAGTCATTCTTTCAGGAGAAATGATGTTTAGATATATGGGGTGGAATGAGGCTGCAGACTTAATCATCAAAGGGCTAAATGGTGCAGTGGCAAGTAAAAGAGTAACTTATGACTTTGAGCGATTGATGGAGGGAGCTACTAAAGTAAAATGTTCAGAATTTGGTGATGAAATCATCAAGAACATGTAGTACCTCACGTTGTATTAAGTAAAAAAATCCCTTAGCCCAACATGGATTAAGGGATTTTTTATTATGGCCTTTTTTTAAAAAATAACTATCTTGCATTGATTATACAAACCATACAAAGTAAATGAACCATCAAATTCACCCAAATAAAATAAGACAAACGCTCTTTCTTTTAGTTTTGGTTTTTCTTGGCTTTGTCATTACCCAGGAATTGTTTTTTATGTTGGGTGCATTTTTAGGGGCAGTAACCATCTATGTGCTTATTAGAAATACGATGATAAACCTGGTAGTAAACTACAAATGGAAAAGATCGCTGGCTGCAACATTGCTTATGTTGGTTTCATTTATTTTACTTGTCATCCCATTTGCATGGATGGCATCATTGCTTGTAGAAAAAATAAGTCCATTTGTTCAAGACCCAACATTGGTTACTGGAACATTCAAACAAATCAATGCATACCTTCTGGAAAAAGCACATCTGGACGTTTTCAATGAAAAAAATATTGCAGTAATTGAAACCAAGACAATAAGCCTTGTTCAATCCACTTTAGGTGGCACTGTTTCTGCATTTGGCAGTATCTTTTTTATGTATTTTATCCTTTACTTTCTGTTAACCCGGACTGATGATGTCGAATTATGGCTGAGGAAAAATGTACCCTTTAAAAACAGCAATGTAAATATTATACTCAAAGAAATGAAACAAAGCATCTATGGCAATGCCATAGGAATACCCATTGTAGCTATAGCGCAAGGTTTTGTGGGAATGATAGGCTATGCAATATTTGGTGTAGATCAATTTATATTGATGGGTATCCTAACAGCTGTGTGCTCTGTAATTCCTTTTGTAGGATCAATGCTGATCTATATACCACTTGCACTTTATGATTTATCCATTGGTCACACCTGGCAAGGAATAGGTATAGTTTTTTGGGGCTTCTTAATGGTAGGTTCTATAGACAATGTGATAAGGTTATATTTGCAAAAAAAGATGAACGACGTACATCCGATTATTACCATTTTTGGCGTAGTTATTGGCTTACCATTGTTTGGATTTTTAGGCGTAATATTTGGGCCTTTGTTGCTATCAATTTTCGTTTCGCTTATCAAAATTTATATTGACGAATTTGGAAAAGCAGACATTAAAGACTGATTGTGTGCTTATTTAGTATTTTGACATTTAAACAATTCTTCTCTTAATTTTTGTATTTCTTCATCCTTTAGCGTAAGTCGTTTATATAAGTCTTGCTCAGGTTCAGTTGAAGACGAAGACCTATTGAGTTTAAAATCGTGAATTTTGGATTTCATTCTATTCAGAATTTTTTCGGGGCCTTCTCCTTTTGCCATGGAAAGTCCGAAATACGCTATTGGTAAAAAGAAAACCATAAACAATACAAATCGTGCGAATCCTGTTACTTTATACTTTCGTTGTGTCATTTCTGTTATTTTGATTGAAATTCTTACTATATAACGGTGTCAGAGCCTAATTTGGTTTCAACCTTTGTCGATGAAATACAGATGTTTGTCAAAAAACATAATTATAAATACAAGCTAGTTTATTAATCACTCTGTTTTGCTTGAATTTCTCTATTTGTTAATATTCTCAAAATAATGGGTGTAAATACCATATCTACCCTCAATTCACTATCTTTGTACACTGATTTTTACAATAATAATGAGTGATAACAAAACCAGTAATTTAAGAGATAAATCCAACCTTATTAAAAACGGGATGGTTTCATTTTGGGAAAAACTTTCTTCTTTGGTATCTGCAATTTTAAACCCAATATACAATTTTGTAGCTCCATTTTTCAAACCAATCAACGATAAGTATTTATCGATTACCCAACCTATAAGAGATTGGCATCAAAATGTAAGCAAGTCAAGCCCGATTCTGGGTAACTTAACAATGTGGTCTTATACAATATTCAGGTATTTATTTCTGTTTTTAATTGCACTGATACTTTTTACATGGCTAGGTGTTTTTGGTCACATGCCAAATAAGACAGAATTAAAGAATATAGAGAATTCCAATACAACAGAGATCTATTCTGCGGACTCGGTTTTAATCGGTAAGTTTTATATAGAAAACAGAACAGAGATTGGGTTAGAAAGTATATCACCTTATGTTATTACTGCATTACTGGGAGTTGAGGACAAGAGATTTTTCGAGCATAGTGGCATAGATTTAAGGTCCTGGTTTAGGGTTTTAAAAGGTATATCTTCTAGTTCATCGTTAGGAGGCGGCTCCACTTTATCACAACAATTGGCAAAAAATTTATACCCAAGAAAGAACTACTACATTCCAGGTATAAGTATATTGATAAATAAAATAAAGGAAAATATTATTTCCATCAAACTTGAAAATATATACGACAAAGAGGAATTGCTCGCATTGTATTTAAATACAGTACCTTTCGGTGGAGATCGATTTGGTATCAATGTCGCTTCCAAATATTTTTACAATAAAAAGGCCAAAGACCTCAACCCCGCGGAGTCAGCTACACTAATAGGTATGCTTAAGGCTACCACCGCCCTTGACCCGACCCGAAATCCAAACAATTCAAAGAAGAGAAGAAATTTTGTATTGAGTCGAATGGTGCAAAACAATGATTTCACTTTCAATGACCCAAGCCTTGCCACAGTTTCCAATCTTGTGGCCAATGGCAAAATCACTCAAGCGGATTACGATAATATAAAAGATAAACCTGTAGGGGCTAAAAAGAATGCAGGAGATGACACCAATGATGGAAAAGGGGCATATTTTAAGGAGTATTTGAGGGTCACAGCTTTACCCAATATTTTGAAAAAATTGGTTAAGGAAGATGGTGGAAAATACAATTTATACAGAGATGGATTGAAAATCTACACTTCCGTTGATAGCAGACTTCAAAATTACGCTGAAGAGGCTATGGAAAAGCATATGGCAACGCTACAAGGAAAGTTTAATAAGCACTGGAAAAATTACAAAGGAGAAGAAAAGCCCTGGGGCGATGACAAATGGCTGGAAGAACAAAAAGTAAAAAGCGATCGTTACCAAAAATTGATAGAGGCAAAAGCAAGCGATGAAGAAATAAATAAGAGTTTTGATTCGCCTACGAAAATGACCGTTTTTTCGTGGAAGAATGGAGGCGGAGATACCGACACTATCATGAGTCCCAATGATAGTATCAAACATTATTTTTTGATGCTGAATGTCGGATTTATGGCTATGGACCACAGCAATGGTTATGTCAAGGCGTGGGTTGGAGGCACAAATTTTAAATACTTTAAATACGATCATATATTAAGCAAAAGACAAGTAGGTTCAACTTTCAAACCTATTGTATATGCTGCTGCAGTACGGGATAGTATAAAACCTTGTCAATACTTTAAAAATGAACAAGTGACCATTCTGGACTGGAGCCCCAGAAACTCTGATGACAAGTATGGTGGCTGGGCTACAATGTATGGCGGAATTACCTACTCAATTAACATTATTGCCGCGAAACTAATAGAAAAAGTGGGCATTCAAAAAACATTGGACCTTGCTAAAGCAATGGGTGTAACGGCTGAATTGCCAAGAGAATTTGGCATTTCTTTAGGTGCAGCAGATATCATGTTGTATGACATGATGAAAGTCTATGGCACCATTGCAAATAAAGGGGTAAGACCTGAGCCTATAACCGTGTTGAAGATCAAAGACCGAAATGGAAAAGTGATATATGATTACAAGGACGAATTGGCAAAAAACGCCATGCTTGGACCACATGTGCAGGCATTGTCTGAAGATGAAGCAGCCATCATGACAAGAATGATGCAAGCAGTGGTGGATCAAGGCACAGGCCATAAATTCAGAGCATCAGGCGCAGTAGGAGAATATGCAGGTAAAACAGGTACTACACAAAATCAATCAGACGGTTGGTTTATAGTTTTTAATCCTTATTTAGTCACAGGTGTATGGGTCGGTGGACCAAGCCCGGCTGTGCGTTTTAGAGACATGGATTTGGGTCAGGGATCTTCAATGGCATTGCCTGTGGCTTCAGAGTTTTGGAAACTGTTGAGAAGTGATGATTATTTCCGCAAATACACCGATACAAAATTCAAAGAAAATGCCACTGCCATCAATGAGGTCGGTTGTCCATTCAGGTTATATATCAATCCTGATACACTAAATATGCTGATGAGTGATTCAACCCTTGCGGATTCTATTATTAAAAATGGTTACCGAGGGTTAAAAGAATTGGTCCAAGCCAAATATGGCAGCACGGCCATAGCAGATGGTGAAGAGCCAGCAGAAGATGAGGAAGCCATAGAGGGCATACCATTGAATGAACTTAAAAATGGTGAAGAAGGCAAGAAGAAAGCGGACGCAAAACTAATTGAGGACAAAAAGAAATTAGACGCTAGAGTTGCGGAAGACAAAAAGAAAGCAAAAGCTATAGAAGATAAAAAGAAAGCCGATGCTAAAACAGCCTTAGATAAGAAAAAATCTGATGCTGCAAAAGCTGGCACAAAGGCTGCTCCTATTAAACCCAATGGAACAACCAACACAAATCTTATCAATAAACAAACAATCAGAAAAGACGAGTCTAAGCCAACTGCCAATCCAAACACAGTAACCGGAAAAGTTAACCCCTCAATTGGCAAACCACCTATTAAAGCGCCAGCAAAAACCGGAACTAACCCAGTGTCACAAAAAGAAAAACCATCACCATCCAAAAAAGACAATCAGTAAATAATTGTTTTATTAAAATTGGTTTTACGGTATGTATTATTGAGTGATAGCTCTATGGGCTTGGGCTATATGTCTTTGATTGTGGTAGATGACTACTCTCAATGTATCTCCCAACCTTAATTTGATCCAGCTGGTTATGCTTATGGATGTTTTAATTTTTGTAAGATTAATATTTCTACATTTATCCAAAAGTGAAAGCAACGTGTTTTGCTCATAGATAAATGTGTGTAAGACCTCCATAGTCAATTTCCTTCCATTTGGGTTCTTATCCTTGAACGTTTTCATCTTATTCAATTGCGCTTTAGGAAGCATACTATTGGCAAAATAATTACCCAGCCAACCACTTATAAAAACTTCATTGAATTCTGGTTTTGAATTGTTGATTGCTTTTGTCAATTCCGGTAAATAAAAATCACTGTATAAGTTTAAGTGTTCCACGCATTCAAGTGTGCTCCAGGATTGGCTGGAAGATTTTTTGTTCAATAAATCAATGGGTACAGCCATTAAGTCAGTTGCACTTTTAATGTTTTCGGCAGTTATGGCCCTTAAGTCGTCTATGAGTCTTGTTTGATTTAATTTCATTTTGAATGTACAATTTGGCACAAAATTAACACCTTAATTTTTGTGAAACATTGATTGAAATCAAGAATTTCGAAGTCTTGATAATGTTTCCGGTGCCATTCGCAAATAATTGGCTATGTATTTTAATGGAATTTTTTGAAAAAGTTGTGGACTTCTTTCTAATACCCTTTGGTATCTCTTGTCGGGCGAGTTTATTCTTAAATCAACTTCTCGTTCAAATTGTTGAACCAATAAATTTTCAAGTAATTCTACCCATTCTTTTTCAAAAGCATTATTGCCTTTTATCAGACTGTAAAGCTTCTCTTTTGAGATGCTGAATAAGGTTGACTTTTTTATTGCTTCGATAAAGAGTACACTTTTTTTATTAGAAAAAAAAGAATCCAGTGCTATCGCAAAATCATTTTTGTATGCAAATCTAATGATTTGTTCCTCTCCTTCATCCAGGAAATATAATTTCAAAGCACCTTCTTTGATAAAAAAAACATTTAGGTTGATATCTCCTTCCTGAGATAGATGCTCGCCTCTGGCTATGGTATATATTTTGTCCCAAAGATTTTGTTCAATAATGCGTTGTAAAAATGATGGCATATACCTATGGCTTATTATCGTAAATATACAGCCAATACAATAAAAATTGAATTAATTTTTAGATTATTCGTATTTTTACGATACAATACCGCACTGAAGGAGATACATTTTGTAATAGGGGTGCGTTAAATCTTTAAATTGTAAAATTGTGCATAGAATCAAAGATACTAATACTATAAAAAATATAATGAATAAATTTACTTTTGCCGTCATCACCTTGTTCTTTTTGGGCATTTGTTCTTGTAAGACTTCAAAAATAAATGAAAATGCAATATCCGGCAACAGCCCAAAAATCGACAAGGCTTTACTTTGGAAAATCAGTGGCAAAGGCATTGCCAAGCCGTCCTACATATATGGGACGATACATATGATACCTTCAGAAGATTATTTTTTGCCAAAGGGTACACTTGGTGCAATAGAAAATTGCGCTGAAATGTTTTTTGAAATCGATATGAAAGACATGACTGATATGGGCGCAATGATGGGTATGATGAATAAAATTTTCATGAACAACGGTGTAACTTTAAAAGACCTTATTACAGAGGAGGAATACAAAAAAGTAAGTGCTAAATTTTCAGAAATGGGACTGCCTATGATGATGCTTGAGAGAATAAAGCCCTTGTTTCTAAGCGCATTTGCCATGGCCGATATGAATCCAAATAGTATGAAAGAGGGCAAAATAAAATCTTATGAAATGGAATTTTACGATCTGGCACAAAATAAAAGGATGGCTACCGGTGGTCTGGAAACCATAGAATTTCAGATAGGTGTTTTTGACTCTATACCCTATAAAGATCAGGCAAAAATGCTTGTAGAAAGCATCAATGCAGACAATACGGAGGACGCTGAATTTCAGCAAATGATTAAAATGTATAAGGACCAAAATATCGATGCCATGGTAGAGATGATGCACAATGGCAGTTCAGATTTAGGGGCTCACGAAGACATTTTATTGACTGGGAGGAATAAAAACTGGATTGACAAAATAACAACACAAGCTAAGAAAAAGCCTACATTTTTTGCAGTAGGAGCAGGTCATCTTGGAGGAAAAGATGGGGTAATTGCCTTACTAAGAAAGGAAGGTTTCCAGGTAGAAGCTGTTTCAAAGTGACGAAACAATTTGGATTGTTTTAGAACCATCACTCTAAAGGAATAAAGGACAATGATTCTGAAGCCAATTGCGAATTGGCAACGGAAGAGCAAGAAATTTATCCATTGCTCAAAGCAGCTAATTTTGCGATTAAGTCTATGCAAAAATCCTCTATAAAAACAAAAATTATTGAAACGGCACTTATCAATGCATCACAGTAAGTTTTGCACCATCATTTACTTTTACATTGGCACCATTGTTTGCTGTAATGCTTAAACAAATGTTGTCCACACCATTGACTACAGGCATAAAAGGTGTCCCGGAATTGACTATAACATTGGTGCATGCACTAGGCACCATTTTACCAGTCCAGTTTGAAGGAGTGGCCCAATCCGCCGTATAACCCAACCATGTCATGGTTTCCTGCTTTTCGTATGCCCCAATGTCCACCATACTTCCACCAAACGGTCTTGCATTGCCATCGAGATCAGAAGGTGGGACTGAGACTTCGGTGCCAACATTCAATGCCGGAGAAAGGCATGGAAGGTGTAAATCATCAGCTGATAAAAAAGGCAGCACATTGGTTGTTACATTGCTTGCGCCTGTATAGCCTGTCACTGTATTGTCAAAAAGGCCGAAAGTTGAAGTAATTGAAGCATTGCCAAGACTTCCAGGATCATTGACAAATGTGATGCTTCCACCATTGTTGTAAAATGCACAATTTTTAAGACTGACATTTAAGTTATTCCCAGCTGTTTCTGCCAGGTTGTAAATACCTGCACCCGCAGATGTATTGCCCAGAAAACTACAGTTGGTAAAATTGACTTGTAAATTAGAACCCGTATTTTTCGTATCATTATTCATAATTGATCCTGTACCCGGATTTGCATTATTGTTAAGGAAAATTGTATTGGAAAGGGTCGCTACTTTTGATGTAGCCAGCGATGAAACATTAGCAATTGCAGCACCATTTGAAGATCCATTTTTAAGAAACCTGCAATTAAATAGTATTGGTGATCCATTTTGATTGTGCAGTCCGCCACCATTTGCTGTGGCAAAATTTTCCACTATTGTACAGTTGTTGATTGTGGCATCACTATTCAATAAAGCAATGCCACCACCAGTGGATGATGCACCTGCATTATTGTTACCTCCACTAATTGTAAAACCATCAAGCACGGTATTGCCCGACGCATTGGATAAATTTACTACTGTATAACTGTTTTCAATATTGTTCACAAAATTGGGCAAATCGTTTCCATTTAAGTCTCCACTCAATGTGGTTAAGTTGGTAGTATTAATAAGATCAAATTTTCTTTCTGAGAGTAAAATTTCATCTCCTGCAAAGCCACCTATTACTTTTACGTTAGTCGGCAGGGTAAATTTAAGAGACCTGTCTCCATTGGCAATCGAAGGTTTGTAAGTGCCTTTTGCAACCCATATTTCGGAAACAGATGCAGCACAATTATTGTTGAGTGCAGCAGTTAGTGAAGTAAAGGCATTGGCCCAGCTTAAGCCATTGTTGCTGCCTCCGGTTCTGGAGGCATCTACATAAAATCGGGTAGGACAGGCTATAGGAAGTATGGCTGCTGAGGTTATGGATTGTCCATCGGGATTGGTCACGGTAATGGTTGAATTGCCAATAGATGCAGCCACTGTATTGAGGTCAAGTGTGATGTGTGTGGGATCTGTATAAGTTACACTATTTACCACCACTCCTCCTGAAACTGTAGCATTGATGTGGTTAAATGGCAATGCCCCGGCAAGGTTTGCGCCAGGGTCGTAAAAACCACTGCCACTCACAGCCGTGCCTGTGACAGTAACCAATACGGATGTTAAGCCAGGTTGGATTGAAGAAGGTACACAGCTTGTCGGAGTTGCAGGCGGTGGAGCTTTCAATTGGGTAACCTGACAACCATAGCTGTTGGTCGCATCACAAAACTGATGGATCATCCACATGGTCTGGTCATCTGTCGGATCCAGAGATACAAATGAATAATCGCCCCATCGTCTTCCGCTTGAACCTCCAGGATCTCCCGTTGGATTGTACGCTGTAGCACTTGCTGAAGTATTTACTATTGCACCCATAGTGCCCAAAGCGTCTGTTGCCAATCTTCCTGTAGTCGAGGCATTTGCTCTTGCATTGGCTCCTGCAGAAGTCATAGCGACCACTGCGTGTCCTTGTCCGGAAACCGTTAATGTTGGTGTGCAATAATACACAGGATTGGTTGCTGCGGGGTCAAAAATTGTGCCTGATTGTGTAAGTGAAGGTGTAGTGCCAAGATTGGTAATGTCGTACCATCTTACCCCATTTCTACTGGCTGCCGCCGTGTTAGCTACACCTGAAGTATTGACTCTAAAACTATGTGCTGTCCACAAATGTCCATTGCGCTGGACTGCCGCATAAAGCCTGTCATCGAGTGCATCGAGGTTGCCATTGGCACCACCAGTATTGCCCAGATGCGGCACCGTTTTTGGTGTCGTAGTGGTGGGTACTGTAAGAGATATATTTGCAGAAATAGAAGGAGTGCCTCCCGGGTCAGTTATTCTTCTAAGCATGAGCTTTGAGAAAGTCGCATTGTCAGTACCGATAAAATAGCCATCTGTAGAGGTAGCATCTAGATTATCTACGCCCTGCGGTGTGAATGGTCCTGCTCCACTACCAGTAGCTAAACCTCTAAAGGCAGACACTACTATAGGGCCGGCGCCCATGATTGAACTTTTCCGCACAACAAAGCCTGTAGTACCTATACATGAACCTGCTGATGAAAACATGTTGCCGCCAATGTAAAGTGCATTGTTGTC
>JAYUTD010000329.1:0-10375 GCA_043755305.1 Saprospiraceae bacterium | reverse complement strand
CTGTTATCTTTACATCATTGACCAATGGATCTTTATTTGGAGATGGCTTGCCTCTGCTTGCATAATGGTTGAGTACATCCTCCATAGTAGCAAAGCTGCCATTGTGCATGTAAGGTGCAGTGAGCATGATATTGCGCAAAGTGACCGCCCGCATCTTGCCATTTTCAGCTATTTGATTTGTTACACCGCCTTTGCCCATATCTTTGAAATCCATTAAGGTTGCAGATTCCTGGAGACCATTGTTAAAGAAATCGTCACCAGTGGCGAGGTCCAATTGGTGGCAATGATTACATTGTGCATCCGGCAAATTGTCGCCTGGTATATCCAGATATAGATTAAAACCAGTCAATTCCAGATCACTCAATTTTTCTTTGCCTTGTATGAATCTGTCGTACTTGCTATTGCTGCTAATTATTATTCTTTCAAATTGTGCAATGGCTTTTACCGCCAGTGCTTTGGTAATTTCAGATTTATCCTTAATGCCAAATGCTTTTCTGAACATTGTAGGATAGTTTGCATGTTTTTGCAATCTTGCTTCTACATCCGGCCATGTAGTGTGTAATTCTATTTTATCTTCTACCGGCAATACTGCCTGATCTTCCAATGTCTTGGATCTACCATCCCAGAACAATCCGTTTTTTGTAAATCCTACATTGATTATACTCATTGATGACCTTCTTCCGGCAATACCATCTATTCCTGTGCTTACTGCCAGGCCGTCCGTAAAGGCTTTGTGTGGATCGTGGCAACTACTGCAACTCATGGCACCATTGCCAGACAATATGTTGTCATAAAAGAGGTCTCTGCCCAATGAAATACCTTCCTTTGTCAATGGATTGTCTGCAGGGATTGGCATTCTTGGAAAGTATGTGGGCAATTCTAAGGTATAAGGTTCAGGGTTATAGGGCACGTCTTCAAGGCTTGATTTTTCCTCAGGTTTACACCCCATAGAAAACACCAAGACAACTATAAAAAAAAATAAAATTTTAGTTTTCGCCATCATTCTTATTTAAACGCAAAAATAGTGAAAATCGTTTAAAACAATAACTCAATCATTATAAAAGCGAGGCCAATGGTTAATAAAACTTAAATATTAATTTACTTTAAGGCTTCATCAATCACTGTTCCTATAGCGCCATTGGGCATTTGAATATGGAGTAATGCGGCCAGTGTGGGAGCTATGTCTGTCATATTTACCTGCTTATAGGTCTTTCCACGTTTTATACCCCACCCATACCAAATCAACGGTATATGCGTATCGTAAGTATAAACCGTTCCATGCGTAGTGCCTGTAACCCATCCATCAAAATATCCTGGTTTCAAAATAACCTGTATGTCTCCGCTGCGTTCCGCATTGTACCCATTGATCAATCGCTCTTTGATGGATGCTTCAAGCGGATATACATTTAGGTCGCTTGACAAAAAAACATTTGCAACTCCGGGGTATTTTTTGGCTTCCTCCATTATTAACGTGGTGATTTCTGCTTTATTAACCCCACTTTCCGCGATACCTTTGTCATTAAGGTACAATTGATAATTGTGTTCCGCTTTTATAACATCATCGATTTTGTATTTTTCTTTTACCAATTCATTGATATCAATGATGTATTTGGTGGATGACAGTACTTCGCCGGGTAATTTGTTTTGTTTCATAAAACCAGGCACATGGGCTACGCCATGATCAGAAGAAAGAAACAAAGTATACTTTCCCTTGCCTATTTTTTTATCTAGATAATTAAAAAATTCTGCCAAATCTTTATCAAGCCGAAGGTAGGTATCTTCTATTTCTATACTATTGGGTCCAAACTGATGGCCAATGTAATCGGGGCTTGACAAGCTTAGTGCAAGTATATCGGTTATGTCGTCTTTTCCCAGTTCGTGATTTTCTATAGCTGCTTTTGCTATTTCCAAAGTCATACTATTGCCATATGGTGTAGCAGCTATGATGCCATAATTATTACCTAAAGTATCTAGTCTATAGGGAAAGGAAGAGGATGGGTTGTTTTTGTACTTTCCTTCATAGATTTGTTCATCTTTTGTACTTTGGATGTAGGTTTCTTTTGGGTAAAGGGTATTCCAATTTAGGGCATAATATTTCTTTACCAAATTGGCATCATTCATTTTTTGAAGCCAACCAGGTAGTTCTTTGGCATAATAGTCACTGGTAATCCAGCGACCTGAGGAAGAGTCAAACCAGTAAGCAGCATTTGCAGCATGTCCCGCAGGGAAGATGGCACCCCGGTCTTTGATGCAGACACCTACTGTTTTTCCTCTAAAATTTGTTGCCAGGCGCAATTCATCGCAAATGCTCGTGGTCAACATGTTTCTTGGGGACATATTGCCATTGGATTTATGTGTAGTCGCTATACCTTTAGCAAGTGAATCATAGGCGCAATAGACAGACCTACCCAATTTTTTATCATACCATTCATTGCCGGCGATACCATGGATGGAAGGCACTGAACCTGTGTATATGCAAGTATGCCCAGCTGCTGTAACGGTTGGTGCATAAGGGATAAGGGTGTTTTCGCAGGCAAAACCTTGATTTAACAATCTTTTGAAACCTGCATTTCCATATCTGTCATTGTACTTGTATAAGAAATCCCATCTCATTTGATCTATAACAATGCCTACCACCAGTTTTGGTCGGCTGGTATCCACTTTGGGCTGTGATTTACAAGGAGAGAAAAAGAGGATAAAAGAAATGAATAAGTAAAACCGCATTTCAGTATTTAATTTTAAAATTTTGAAATGTAAAGTTATCTATTTAGAAATATAATGGGAACAAAATATAACGAAAGTGTAAATGTTGTTTCTTAAAGTATCCATTTACATTTCTAAACCAACACAAAAGAGCAACATTTAATGATTATTTAAATATATAATATGCTGATTATATGATTGACATTTAATGCATTATCCTCTTAATTAAATGAGTATCAGATTTATTTTTAAAAATAGTATTGTTCTAATCAAATATTTTTGTACCTTTGCACTTCCTTAGAAATAGGGGTATTATAATTAATTGAATTTTAAAGAATTAAACTTAAGAATTAGGACCAATGCCTACCATTAATCAGTTAGTAAGAAAAGGAAGAACGCAAATAATTGCTAAATCCAAGTCAAGAGCACTTGATTCATGTCCACAAAAAAGAGGGGTTTGTACAAGGGTGTATACAACTACACCTAAGAAGCCAAACTCTGCTCTTAGAAAAGTAGCAAAAGTAAGATTAACAAATCAACTTGAGGTTATTTGCTATATTCCAGGAGAAGGACACAATCTTCAAGAACATTCTATTGTGCTTGTAAGAGGCGGAAGGGTAAAAGATTTACCGGGAGTTAGATATACTGTAGTAAGGGGCGCACTCGATACTGCAGGTGTAAATAACAGAAAGAAAAGTAGATCTAAATATGGTTCAAAAAGACCTAAATAATTTGTATTAATCTTATTTTATTTTAAACAATGAGAAAAAGAAAACCAAAAAAGAGAGTTCTTGCACCAGATCCAAGGTACGGTGATCCGGTAGTAACTCAGTTCGTCAACAATTTGATGTGGCAAGGTAAAAAAACTACTACTTTCGAATTTTTTTATGATGCTATGGACAAAATCCAGGAAAAAACCGGTGAAGATCCACATAGCGTATGGAGAAAAGCACTTGACAATACTATGCCTATGGTAGAAGTAAGAAGCAAGAGAATCGGAGGAGCTAACTTTCAAATACCAACAGAGATCAGAGCAGAGAGAAGGGTTTCTATTGGAATGAAATGGTTGGTAAAATATTCAAGAGACAGGAGCGGAAAAGGTATGGCTGAAAAACTTTCAGCAGAACTTATTGCAGCTGCAAAAGGCGAAGGAGCTTCTGTTAAAAGAAAAGAAGATACACATAGAATGGCTGAAGCAAACAGAGCTTTTGCAAGTTTCAAAGGGTAATCTTCATCATTAAAATCAAATTATTAATTTCTATTTAAGAAATGGCAAGAGATTTAAGATTCACGAGAAATATCGGAATTGCTGCTCACATTGATGCGGGAAAAACCACTACAACTGAGCGTATACTTTACTATACAGGTGTATCACATAAGATAGGAGAAGTGCATGATGGCGCAGCTACAATGGATTGGATGGAACAAGAGCAGGAAAGAGGTATTACCATTACTTCTGCTGCTACAGCTGCCCAATGGAATTGGAGAGGTACAGATTACAAATTCAATATTATTGATACTCCCGGACACGTTGACTTTACAGTAGAAGTAAATAGATCATTAAGGGTATTGGACGGTTTGGTATTTTTATTCTGTGCTGTTTCAGGTGTAGAGCCGCAGTCAGAAACCAACTGGAGATTAGCCGACAATTATAAAGTGCCTAGAATAGGATTTGTCAACAAAATGGACAGATCTGGCGCTAACTTTTTTGAAGTGGTCAAAGATGTTAAAGAAAAATTAGGCACATTAGCTATTCCTCTTCAAGTACCAATTGGTGAAGAAGAAAGATTTAAAGGAGTTGTAGACCTTATCACAGGCAAAGCCATAGTATGGAATGAAGCTGATCAAGGCATGACTTTTACTGAAATACCGGTGCCAGATGATTTGGTATCTGTAGTTGCAGAATGGAGAGAGAAATTATTGGAAGCAATTGCTGAATACGATGAGACTTTGATGGAAAAATTCTTCGAAGATCCCAATTCAATAGGCCAGGCTGAAATGGAGGCTGCAATCAGAGCAGCAGTATGCGATTTCAAATTTGTACCTATGATGTGTGGTTCAGCATTTAAAAATAAAGGAGTGCAGGCTGTTTTGGATGCAGTATGCACATATTTACCTTCACCGCTGGATGTACCACCGGTAAAAGGTATAAATCCTAAAACGGAAAAAGAAGAAATCAGAAAACCAAATGTAAATGAGCCATTCACGGCTTTAGCATTCAAAATTGCTACGGATCCATATGTAGGTAGGTTGGCATTTATGAGGGTTTATTCAGGAGCTTTGGATGCAGGTTCTTATATACACAATACAAGATCTGACAGCAAAGAAAGGATTTCAAGATTATACCAAATGCATGCCAATAAGCAAAATGCAATCGATAGGGTAGAAGCTGGAGATATTGCTGCAGGGGTAGGTTTTAAAGATATCAGAACCGGAGATACTTTGTGTGCTGAGGGTTCGCCTATTATACTTGAATCTATGGTATTCCCGGAGCCGGTTATAGGTATTGCTATCGAACCTAAGACGCAAAAAGATTTGGACAAATTGGGTATGGCTTTGGCAAAATTAGCAGAAGAAGATCCAACATTCAGAGTAAAATTTGACGAAGATACCAATCAAACAATAATCAGTGGTATGGGTGAGCTTCACCTAGAAATCATCGTTGATCGTTTGAGAAGAGAATTTAAAGTAGAGTGCAACCAGGGTGCACCTCAAGTATCTTATAAAGAAGCATTGACTTCTACAGTGGATCATACAGAGAGATTGAAAAAACAATCCGGAGGTTCAGGTTTATTTGCACAAATGTCATTTGAACTAGGGCCGGCTGATGAGAAATTTTTGGAAAGTGAGGACTTTAAATCGGGCAAGACGAGACTTCAGTTTGTCAATGATGTATTTGGAGGATCAGTACCTAAAGAATACCATACTTCAATCATCAAAGGGTTCAACTCTATGATGGATAGTGGAATATTGGCAGGGTATAATATTGACAGCATGAAAGTAAGACTATATGATGGTCAGACGCATGCTGTGGATTCAAAGCCTTTGGCATTTGAACTTTGTGCGAAAGAAGGATTCAGAGAAGCAGCAAAAAGTTGTGGTCCGGTATTATTGGAGCCAATTATGAAACTGGAGGTAATATCTCCGGATGAATATACAGGTTCTGTAATTGGTGACTTAAACAGAAGAAGAGGCTTGCCTAAGGGACAAGAGCAAAGAGTGGGTGGAGCTATCTCCATTCAAGCGGAAGTTCCTTTAGCAGAAATGTTTGGTTATGTAACAGAGTTGCGTACCATAACATCAGGAAGAGCCAACAGTACAATGGAGTTTTCTCATTACGCAGCAGCTCCAAAGAATGTAGCCGAGGCTGTAATAGCAAAGTCTAAGGGTACAGTAAAAGCTTAATAATCAATAAGTTGCCTTTGATCAAAGGATTGAAGGAATATTTTTATCATATATATGATAATATTTTAAATAATAATTTGGCGAAGAGGATAATTTCATTACCTTTGCAGCCGCTTTTAAAAAGTAATAATTTAGGGTCATGAATCAAAAAATTAGGATCAAGCTTTGTTCTTACGACCACAACCTGGTTGATAAGAGTACTGAAAAGATCGTAAAAACAGTAAAAAACAGTGGGGCCGTTATTTCAGGTCCGATTCCGCTGCCCACAGAGAAGGAAATATTTACCGTGTTGAGATCACCACACGTAAATAAGAAATCTCGTGAGCAGTTCCAATTACGTACCCACAAAAGATTAATCGAAATCTTTACACCAACACAGAAAACAGTAGATGCACTTTCTAAGTTGGAACTGCCTTCTGGTGTAGATATTCAGGTTAAATTAACTTAATTTTATTTTTAAACACTAAATATGGGATATAGCTTGCTGTATCCTGAATTTGAGCCAAAATTATAAACTATGAATGGTTTAATTGGTAAAAAGATTGGTATGACCAGTATCTATGATACTGATGGTAAGTACATTGCTGTAACGGTGGTGGAAGTAAGTCCAAATGTTGTTACTCAGGTGAAAACCCCTGAAAGTGATGGGTATAATTCTTTGCAGTTGTCTTTTGGCGAAGCAAAGGAGAAAAACACGTCTAACCAAATGATAGGGCATTTCAAGAAAGCCAGCACCACTCCAAAGAGGAGAGTGACGGAATTCAGAAATTGTTCAATAGCAAAGTCATTGGGTGAGACTGTATCTATTACAGATGTTTTCACAGAAGGCGACAAGATCAGAGCAGTTGGTACCTCAAAAGGAAAAGGATTTCAAGGTGTAATCAAAAGACACGGTTTTAGTGGTGTGGGAGAATCCACCCACGGTCAGCACAACAGATTGAGAGCACCTGGTTCTATAGGTTCGTCTGCCTATCCATCTAAAGTCTTCAAAGGCTTGAGGATGGCTGGTAGAATGGGTAATGATAGAGTTACAATTAAAAATTTGAAGATAGCGAAGCTTCTTCCTGAAAAGAATTTGATCCTGGTAAAAGGTGCGATACCTGGCCACAATGGATCTATTGTTGTATTAGAAAAGTAATGCCATAATGAGAGTAGATGTATTAAATTCAAATGGACAATCCACAGGAAGATCAGTAGAACTTCCAGATGCAATCTTTGGCATTGAGCCTAATGAGCATGCAATGTATCTTGCAGTCAAGCAATTCAATGCAGCACAAAGACAAGGTACCCATAAAACAAAGGAGAAGTGGGAGATCAGAAGGACGACCAAAAAATTTAAAAAGCAGAAAGGTACAGGAGGTGCCAGAGCGGGTTCACTAAAGTCTCCTACTGTAAGAGGTGGAGGTAGAGCTTTTGGTCCAAGACCTAGAAATTATGATTTTTCGCTAAATAAAAAAGTGAAGAAGCTTGCAAAATATTCTGCTTTATCTTTGAGGGCGCAACAAGGTGCAATCAAAGTTATTGAAGACATAACGATGAGCGAGCCAAAAACAAGAAATTTTGCATCAGTACTTTCTAATTTCAGTACTTCTAAAGTACTTGTTATTTATCCTGAGAACAACAACAATGTGTACTTGTCAGGCAGAAATATACCTAATGCAAGATTGATCAACGGTAGAGATATTAATACTTTTGAAGTTTTACATGCAAACGATCTTGTGATCTTCGAAAGTTCTTTAGCTAACATTATTTAATTCTCAGCCAAAAACAAAAGACAATGGCAAAAGATGTTATTTTAAAACCAATTATATCAGAGAAGGCTGAAAAGACTTCCGGTAAATTGAACCAATACACTTTCTTGGTTGATAGAACAACCAATAAATTGGAAATTGCAAAAGCATTTTCAGCGATGTTTCCTGATGTGACTGTGCAAGGTGTAAATACCTTAATCAATCCAGGCAAGGTTAAAGTAAGAAATACCAGATCTGGTATGCTTAAAGGCCGTGTTTCTTCAGTGAAAAAAGCTATTATAACGCTTGCAGAAGGGGACACATTGGACATTTACGGATCAGAGGAATAAAGCTCATAAATAGAATAGATTATGGCAATTAGAAAATTCAAACCAGTTACTCCGGGTACTAGATTCAGAACCGGAAATGCTTTCGAGGAAATCACCACGGGCAACAACCCGGAAAAAAGCCTTACTTCAGGTAAAGGCAATTCAGGTGGAAGAAACCACGATGGCAAAATGACCGTCAGACAAATAGGCGGTGGTCATAAAAAGAAATACAGAGTAATTGACTTTAAAAGGGATAAAGAAAATATACCTGGCAAAGTAACTACGATAGAATACGATCCAAATAGAACTGCATTTATTGCACTTATATTTTATGCAGATGGTGAGAAAAGATACATTCTTGCACCGGATAAGCTTAAAGTAGGAGATACTGTATTGTCTGGAGCTCAGGCATTGCCCAATACCGGCCATGCTTTATTTTTAAAGGATATTCCTCTTGGTTCAAGTATTCATGCTATTGAAATGAATCCTGGTAAAGGAGCGGCTTTGGCAAGAAGTGCAGGTACTTATGGGGTCCTGACAGGAAGAGAAGACAAATATGCTGTGATCAAAATGCCTTCGTCTGAAGTAAGAAGAGTACTTATTACTTGTAAAGCAACGATGGGTATAGTATCCAATCCGGACCACAGTCAGGAGCAATTGGGAAAAGCAGGCCGTAAGCGTTGGTTGGGAAAGAGACCAAGAGTAAGAGGTGTTGCAATGAATCCAGTAGATCACCCTATGGGTGGTGGTGAAGGTAGGGCATCTGGTGGTCACCCTACATCAAGAACAGGTATAATGGCAAAAGGCCAAAAAACCAGAAATGTTAATAAACCTTCTAATAAGTTTATTATCAGCAGAAGAAAATCTAAAAATGTAAACAAATAAGTTATGGCAAGATCAATTAAAAAGGGACCATACATTTTTCATAAGCTTTTAGAAAAAATCGAAAAAGCTAATGAAACAACAAAGAAAGTAGTTATTAAAACTTGGTCAAGAGCATCAATGATTGTGCCTACTATGGTAGGTCATACTATTGCTGTACATAATGGGAAGTCATTTATACCGGTTTTTGTCACAGAAAACATGGTAGGTCATAAACTTGGTGAATTTGCTCCTACGAGAACCTTTAAGGGTCACGGAGGAAAGAAATAATTGTTATAATAAGAAAGAAAAAGCAAATTATGGAAGCTGTAGCTAAACTAAAAAATTGCCCGATGTCTCCAAGAAAAATGAGACTGGTGGTTGATATCATAAGAGGCAAAAATGTAAATGATGCCCTTAATATCTTGAAATTCACGAAGAATGAAGGTTCAGTGTGGGTCGAGAAATTATTATTGTCTGCCATTTCAAACTGGGAGAATAAGAATGATGGCTTAAGCCCTGAAGATGCTGACCTTTTTGTAAAAACTATATTTGTCGATGGTGGTTCAGTTTTAAAAAGATTCCAGCCGGCTCCTCAAGGTAGGGCACATAGAATCAGAAAAAGAATGAATCATGTGACATTAATAGTAGATGGTAAAACAACAATTGAAGCTTAATTTTAATAGAATAAACAAATGGGTCAAAAAACAAATCCAATAGGCAATAGATTAGGAATCATCAAGGGATGGGATTCTAGCTGGTACGGAGGAAAGGACTTCGCATTGAAAGTGGTAGAAGATGAGAAAATCAGAAGATACTTAAGTGCAAGGATTTCTAAAGGAGGAATTGCTAAGATTGTTATTGAAAGAACTCTTAAAAGGGTTACAGTAACTATAAATACTTCCAGACCTGGTATTATTATTGGCAAAGGTGGCCAGGAAGTAGACAAAATTAAAGAAGAACTAAAGAAATTAACGAACAAAGACGTTCAAATAAACATTGTAGAAATTAGAAAGCCTGAGCTGGATGCTGCTATAGTAGGGGAAACCATTGCTAAGCAAATCGAAAGCAGGATCAATTACAGAAGAGCCATCAAAATGGCCATTCAATCTACTATGAGAGCAGGTGCTGAAGGCATTAAAGTTAGGGTTAGTGGTCGTTTGAACGGGGCAGATATGGCCAGAACTGAAGAATACAAAGAGGGTAGAACCCCTTTGCATACCTTTAGAGCCGATATTGACTATATTATTTCTGAAGCTTTGACCGTATATGGATTAATTGGCCTAAAGGTTTGGATATGTAAAGGAGAAGTGCTAGGAAAGAGAGACTTATCTCCAAACGTAGGTG
>JAYUTD010000328.1:0-4139 GCA_043755305.1 Saprospiraceae bacterium | reverse complement strand
TAATTATGATACCAAAATACAGAAAACAATTCAACAGCAAATTTACCGAAGCATCTTACCAATTATTATTGGATAAAGTAAATAAGCATTTCAATTATAAGATTCCTTTCAGGGTAGCTGAATCACCATTTTTTATTCCACAATTGCTAAAAGAAAGACTGGTAGAAGCTTGTGATGAAATTAATAAAGTCATTTGTTCACCAGATTTTAAAGAAAAAACAGAAGGGGCATTTTTCAATGCCGCATGGCGGGTACCCAATGAAGATGCCCATACCACTTTTTTACAAATGGACTACGGCATCACCCTCGATGAAAATGGCGACCCAATGCCTAAGCTTATTGAAATTCAAGGTTTCCCTTCCGTCTATTTTTTCCAGGCATTTATAGCAAAATATTACAGAAGCCATTTCGACATACCTGCAGAATTAAGCACGTATCTGGATAAAAACATGAATGAAGAAAGTTACGTCCAGTTGCTCAAAAATATCATCATTGGAGACACCGACCCTAAGCAAGTAGTAATGCTGGAAATAGAGCCTGAGTTGCAAAATACCTATATTGATTTTATTTGTACGCAAGATCAGCTAGGCTTAAAAGTATTGTGCTATACCAAAGTAATAAAAAAAGGAAGGCAACTTTATTACCTAGATGAAAATGGTAATGAAATAAGGATCCTAAAAATTTACAACAGAGTTATTTTTGATGAATTGGACCAAAGACCGGATTTAACCGCACAATTTAAATTTTCCGATGACCTCGATGTTGAGTGGATAGGCCACCCCAATTGGTTTTTTAAAATAAGTAAGTACACTATGCCTCTTTTAAGCGGCAAATACGTGCCTAAGTGCTATTATCTAGATCAATTGGATAAATACCCTAATGACCTTGAGAACTACGTCTTAAAGCCGTTGTATTCGTTTTCCGGTAGTGGTGTAGTTATAGATGTAACCAAAGAAATATTGGACGACGTGACCGATCGGAAAAATTATCTTTTACAGGAAAAAGTAACTTATGAGCCCATACTTGAATCGCCAAATCCGGACGAACCGGTCAAATGCGAAATCCGTATGCTCATGGTATGGGGTAAAGACATGGAAAAACCACTCATAGTTAATAATCTGGTGCGGTTAAGCAAAGGCAAGATGATCGGTGTTAAATTTAATAAGGACAAAGTTTGGGTAGGCGGTAGTGTGGGGTTCTTTGAGTAGGTGAATTAGCAAAATAGCGAATGTGAGAATTGTCAAAATAGCGAATTAGTGAATTGGCAAATTGAACTTAATATAATGTAAACAATGATTAAGAGAATATTAGGCAATAACCTGGAAGTCTCAGCCATGGGCTTAGGATGCATGGGTATGAGTTTTGGCTATGGGCCAGCTAAGGATAAAGATGAAATGATAAAAGTAATAAGATCCGCATTTGAGCAAGGCATTACTTTTTTTGATACGGCAGAAATATATGGTCCTTATACCAATGAGGAATTGGTAGGAGAAGCTTTAGCTCCAATAAAAGGTGAAGTAGTCATTGCTACAAAATTTGGCTTTGATATAGACCAGCAATTGATGAAATATGTTGGCGTAAATAGTCGACCAGATCAAATAAGGAGAGTGGCAGAAGCTTCACTCAAAAGATTGAAGATTGATGCCATCGATTTATTTTATCAACACAGGGTAGATCCTGCTGTGCCTATAGAAGATGTAGCTGGTACAGTAAGAGACCTTATTACCGAAGGCAAGGTAAAGCACTTTGGCCTTTCAGAAGCGGGAGCATCTACTATAAGAAGGGCACATGCAGAATATACAGTGACAGCACTGCAAAGCGAATATTCTTTGTGGACAAGACAACACGAGGAAAAGATCTTTCCTGTGATTGAAGAACTAGGCATAGGATTTGTGGCATATAGCCCACTTGGCAAAGGGTTTTTAACAGGCAAAATCGATGATAAGACCATGTTTGCAGATGGGGATATCCGCAATGTCTTGCCTAGGTATACCGAAGAAGCTCGACAAGTAAATGCTGCGTTGCTATCATTGCTGCAAGAATTTGCTACGGCTAAAAGTGCTACCCTAGCACAAATTGCGCTGGCTTGGGTCATGGCACAAAAACCATGGATTGTACCAATACCCGGGACAACAAAGTTGGATCGTTTGGCCGAAAACACAAGTGCTATGAACATTCATCTCAGTGATGATGAATTGGCAGCCATCGAAAGTGCGACTTCAGCAATCAGCGTTGTCGGCAACAGGTATACTGAAGCTATGGAGAAGAGTACAGGGTTGTAATGATACGAAATAGTGCAATTTCTCCTCTAATTTTTAAGTTGATCAATTGTCTTTGAAAAAACCTGAAGGTGTGGTAAAGTAATAATTGAAATCCCTATAAAACCCGCACCGATAACTTTCTTTAATTCAAAAGAGTCAATGTTTGCCACGACTAGAAAGATAAAAATTAGTGCAGCTATGGAATAAGGCAACATTTTTAATACCATTTCTTTCCAACCGCTAATATTGTTTGTTAAAGACAAATGTTCCTTAATGATATAGAAGGACAGAAATGAGTGCCATAGGCCAAAATAGAAAGCAAAGCCCAAATAAAAAGGAAGTAAATATATTATAACTAAAACTGTAGATAATTGGGAGACCATTATCAAAATTTCTTTTTTAGTCGATCTATTAAAAAAAAACAAGCAAACCCATGTAAAAATAATACCTCCAACACTAGCTATAAAAACATTGCTGCCAATTTCTATTATTCTATTTTCTTGGTACTGATGGCCAATTATAAAGTGTATTATTGACGCTGTTTCTTTTATATGACAGGTTATTATAAATAATATTGTAAAAAAGCCATGAATAGTGGAAAATATTTTGGAAGCTTTATTTTGTGGCAGAGTATGTAAATCGATTTCTCCAAAATGGTATGCGGTAATTAAAATGAAAATAAATAATGAAAAGGAAGGAAAAAAATACCATGAGAGAGCATACGCTGCCATATTCAAAAAATAAAACACATAAAACCTCAAGGTTGAAAAATGATTTGAGGTATTTACCTGATTTTGTTTTTCTAAATAAAAATCCATTGCCCCATGAGGTATGCCAGTAAAGGCAATAATAAGCCCAAATACAATTAGTTGAGTAGTGATGCTTATAGCGAATAAATTGGAAACACAGAGCAATACAAAGCCTATAACAAGCAATAAAAAGCGGATGTTAATTAAGTATTTAGGCATAGATCTACCGTTTGAAAATGGCTCTAATGAATGGCCATTTGGGAAGATACATAAAGATTTTGATATCTTGCCAAATGGTAGTTTTTTCATCAAGAAAATCCAATACAGCAGTAATAGAATTGTGCTTGAATAATTGTGTCAAAATATTTTTTAAAAGGCCGGGTCGTTTTTGCACTATTTGTAAGAACAAAGCGTCATAGAATCGGTATTTTCGTTTTATGAAGCTAGGATTTATTTCCTTTTTTTGTCTGATATAATTAATAATGGAATCTGTATATTCCATATTTCTCTTAAAAGAATAACCAGTAGAAGGTTTGATGCATCCAGCTGCCGTGCCTATCGGAATAATCCTACTAAAAGAATCGAATTTAGATTCGGTGAGGTGCATAGGTATTTTGCCAACTTCTTTGCTTTCAATTACATAATTGAGCGTATAATTTTTGGCAATGTATTTTTTTATGGTTTCTTCATAATTTTCTGCATCATATATTTCGGGTGAAAAGATTGTACATTCTATCAATGCTGATTTTTCTGTAAAAGGTAGAACATAGATAAATCTAATATCGCTGCATGCTCCCAAATCAAAATCCATCATAATTGCTTTTGAAACATCGAAAACATTTTCTGTAGTCACTATGTTCCAGCCCAAAAAATGTTGCCAGATTTTTGGTTGATAGTATTTTTCTTTGACCATAGTGGGATGGCTATAAAAGACATAGTCTGAGGTGTAAGAATGATGTGTGCATTGCACAATAGTTCCACTATCTATTGTGGAGATATCCTCCACTTTTTCATATGCTATGGTTATTCTATTGTCTTTTTCAAAAAAATCGAGGTGGAAATCAAAGAAGTCTTTGCTGTTGATGTATTGATAGGTATGCGGATAGGTATTTTGCGCTTTGCTCATTTG
>JAYUTD010000327.1:0-4161 GCA_043755305.1 Saprospiraceae bacterium | reverse complement strand
CATCTATCACATTCTTTGCAGATAGCAATGAAATCTGGTGTTCTGTAGATCTGCCACCAAATAAAATAGCCACTCTTATCTTTTTAGCCATAATGCTTACTTTTATGCAAATATCACATTTTTCCTTAATATGACCAAAACCCTGATCAACTATGTTTATTTAAAAAAGAATCTGGTAATTCTTGCAGGCGATGTGTCTATATTAGCTATGCGAAATCATATAGATATGATCTTAATTTCTACCCGTTGGTTTTTCCTTCGACCTTCAAGGGAGACGCTATCAGAGATTGGTTGTCTTTTGCCATATCCTTTGTAACTTAATCTTTCAGGGAGAATGCCTTTTTTATAGAAATAAGTCGCTATGCTTTTTGCCCTTTCAGTACTAAGCCTGTCGCAATATTCATGCGAAGGTATAGTATTGGTATGACCACCTATTTCCACCACTATTTTTGGATTTTGTTGCAAAAAAGAGAGTACTTCATTGAGCACATCGTAACTTTCAGGGCTTACTTCAGTGCTGTCTGCTTTGAAAAAAAGTTCATCAATACGCAGTGTCTTCCCGACTTCAAGTTTTTGAACGACAAGGTCCGGCAATATTTTTTCTCTATTTAGTTGGAATTCGCGGGAAGCAGTACATTTATTTTTATCGGAAACGGTTACTGAATAAGCGCCGCTTGCCAGATTATCCAGGAAGTCATTCTTAGATCCACTAGACCATTGGTAAGCATAATTTCCGGTGCCTCCTGCTCCTTTAACTTTAACCTTGCCTTCCTTTCCATTAAAAGACCTGATGTTGTTGAGGACAAGAGTTTCAACTTCAATCTTATCCGGACTTTGTATTTCAATCGAGCATATCTGTTTGTTGTTTATTTTATCCGTCACTGTAACTGTATAGTTACCAGCATGTAAGTTTTTGGGGTTATTGCCAGCCAGAGAATTGTCGCTCCATTCGTATACAAATGGCTGCACACCGCCAGAGGCAATAACTCTGATTATAGCATCTGACTTGCCAAAGCAGCTTGGTTTTTTTTCTGTAATGCAGGCAATATTTAAAACCTGGTCATTGATTTCTTTAAAAGTTAATTTAAATAAGCCGTCTCCGTCAGTACCTACCCAAATAACATCCTTCCTATCGCAAATTGTCGATGTGCATTTTTGGCTTATTATTCCGGCGTTTTCAGTATAATTTATTGTTTTGTCTTCATATGGATTAAATCTTATAAATGCATCTGAAGCAAAATACAACATGCCTTTGGAGTCTATGGCAAAATCATTGAAAGTTCCTTTAAATAAGTCGCTTCCAAAACCAGCATCAAATGATCGATTGAAGTGGTCTATAAGCCACATCTCCTGTTTCTTTTTCCCATTTGTTGATATAAACCAAATGCCTTCTTTGTTTTCGTAGCAATGGGTGATGTCTTTATCAATATGGTCTACCTGCCATTTATCTTCATCGATGCGCACTTCACCTTGTCTGGTGCCAAGCCAGCAGCGGCCTTTGGTGTCTGCATACACAAAATTGATATGATTGTCTTCTAAATCGGTATTTCTGACGGTCTTTAATTCAACTCTCTGTGAGGGCATATGTACTATGTATACGCCTTTATTGGAGCCAACATAGAGGTTACTTTTATAGAAATCGATGCTGGTCAGAATGGTTTTTTCGTCATTGAAATTTATTGTTTTACTTCCTGTCAAACCATACAATTTCTGATTGTCAATGGCCCAACATCCCATTTTTGGATGAATGGCCATATCAATAATGTTTTTGTCTTCTAAATTGGCTTGTACTTCTTCATCTGAAATTACCAAAAGGCCTTTGGTGGTTGCAACGTAAACCCTGTTTTGGCTATCTACTTTGAGTTGATTGACAATAGTGGTAGAAGGAATCTTTTCAAACCGGGTGATGGCAAGATTGTCATTTTGTGCAAATGAGCAGAAACAAGTCAGAAGAAGTAAAGCAGTTATTACCGTTTTCAAATGGACTATAATGTTTTTTTATTAAACGTAAAATGATGGAAATCGTATCTAAAATACGATAAAAAAAGCTAAGATATAGTATTTTATTATATAAGCAAAAATTCACATGTATATTTCAATATTTTACATTAATTTGCATCCAAATTTTAAAAGGAAGTCTTGAATCAAAAAAACATAAACTACCTACTGGCTGGCGTTATTCTATTTGGCAGCGTACTTTCCTATTATTTCTATGAAAAAGGGCTTAATTTTGATGAAAAAGAAAATTTCATTGCGAATTATACCTCAAATTACATCAAAGATTCCACTTTTATTACTTCAAGTGATTTTTTAGACAACGTTGAAAAACAGGAAGAGGTTGAAAAATCCGGTTTTAACATTTCCATTTATAAAAAAGACAGTCTCGCATTTTGGAACAAAGAAGAGAATGCAGTACAAAAAACACCCAATCTTTTTAATTCTTTTGTCATTGGTCCCAACAAGTACAATATTGTTCTTGATGTCTCGCAGAATGCATCCATAAGAGCAAAGCCAAAAGATTTCATACTTTTTTGGGCCTGGCTTTTTGGTATTGCCATGATTTATATATTTGCCTATAATGCAGATCAATTTATAAAAGTAATACCAGGACATGCATTGAAGAATAGCCTCACCCTCATGATTGCCGCTGTTTTTTGTATTTATTTGCTTGCTTATTTTTCCGGTAGTTATATCTTTGAATTCAGTGCCATTTATAATGGCAAAAAAGCTGAATTGCCGGCATTGAGTTTGTGGCAATTTGGCATCAATTTTTTATCCATCGCTTTTTTATTTATTCATCTACACAAACCGGCATTCAAACAAAAACTAGCATACAGTAAGCCACACATTAAATATTTTATAGCGTCTCTTTCTTTGAGCGTGCTGGTTTATTATATAATAGCCTGTATAGAAATTATCTTAAGCAATGCATCAATTGTTATAAAAACGGAAGAATTACTTAACATTGGATATGGGGAATTTAGCTTTTTTATTTTGGTGTCTTTACATTTGTTTCTTTTGATTTACCTGGCACGACAATTCTTTTTCTTTAGTCCGATAGTGCTAAAAGTATGGCTTAAAACGCTTTATTTTTCCATTCCACTTATTGCTATGACATTCCTATTTATTTTAATGGGTTACCAGACCAATACGATAGGTGTAGTACTGTTTGTAATGATGCTGTTTTTGTTGCTCGACCTTTATTTTGAATACTTTGACATCAATTTAGGGTTTTTGATGACTGCCGTGATGGTATTCAGCATATTCGCTTCGTCACTTTTATTTAAAAATGCGCTTAGAAAGGACGAGCGGTTAATTGAAATTGCAAGTCGAAATATATATACAGATTTTCATAAAAACGACCTGGAAAAACTAAAGGTCATCAATGACAGTATTGTCAATTCTACATTATTTCCCTCTTTATCCAATCTACCCTATCCGCAAAACATTGATGTAAATGACCTCACCTCATTTATTGCCAAACAGCAATTAGAAGCTTTGGAGTCATATACCATAGGTAAGATTTACTGCTATGATAAAAAAGGTTACAGCCTGGCACTCAATCAAATATCCAATCGGGATAAAATCAATAACCTGCTGTCCAATTCTGAGGAAATAAGCAACCATCTTTATTATTCGCCTATAGACCAGACACCTCTGTTGTATTACGTCATTGACAATATTGCTGAGCCTACCAATCCGATCCATCTTTCTATACTATTTGTGCCCAACAATATAAAGGAAGTCATTTTACCATATAAAACCAGTTTGGCTGTTTATAAAGACAATGCGTTAATCAAAGCATACAATGATGAAGGCTTCTACCCGAAAATTCTTGATGATCAATTGAAAACCAATCTGATACAACTAGACAAAATAGGTCAATACACTATCGTAAAAAAACTGCCTAAACAATTTATAGTAAGATTCTTGCCGATCGTGACACTATTTATCACTATTATCGGTCTTTTATTGTTGCTCTTGATAGCTATAAATTCTATTTTTCACTTTATATCGGAAAAGCATCATTTGAGTTTCAATACCAAGAAATCACTACGCAGCAGGTTTCAAACTACTATCATTAGTCTGATACTATTGTCTTTTACATTGATAGGTGGTACTACAGCTTTTTATTACAATAAACTCTATGAGTTAAAAAAT
>JAYUTD010000326.1:0-4166 GCA_043755305.1 Saprospiraceae bacterium | reverse complement strand
TTGAGGTATGACCTCACGGTACCATTTGCACGGTTTGTCGTAATGCACCAAAATGAAATACAATTGCCCTTTAAGCGGTACCAAATACAACCCGTATGGCGGGCAGATCGACCACAAAAAGGCAGGTACCAGGAATTTTTTCAATGTGATGTAGATGTAGTAGGCAGTGAATCTTTACTGTACGAAGCAGAATTGATTTGCATCTACCACGAAATATTCAAAAAACTTGGTGTTGAAGTAAAAATCCTAATCAACAATCGAAAAATTTTATTTGGCATAGCAGAAGCTGCCGGTATTGCCGATAAATTCGTGGATATGACAATCGCCATTGATAAGTTGGATAAGATAGGCGAAGAAGGGGTCATTAAAGAAATGGTGCAAAGAGGTATATCGGAAAATGCGGCCTTGAAAATTTTGACAATGCTTAAAGTGAAATCCATTCAGGAACTTACTCCTTATTTCGAGAGTAGTGTCGAAGGTAAGAAAGGGCTGAGTGAAATGTTGGAAGTGTATGATTTTATAAGTAATGCTCAGATTCACAATCTGGTTTTTGATGTGAGTCTTGCCCGAGGTTTGAGTTACTATACCGGTTGTATATTTGAAGTAAAGGTTGATACAGAAAAACACCTCAATATTTCAATGGGTTCTATAGGTGGTGGTGGCAGATATGATAATCTCACCGGCACATTCGGATTGCCCGGAGTATCCGGTGTTGGTGTTTCACTCGGGGCTGAAAGAATATATGATGTACTTGAAGAACTCAATCTATATCCGGCAGACATCGATCAGGCCTCTAAAATAATATTTCTTTCATTGGATGATAAAGCATTGAGGCAATCATTTATTTATGCCCAGCAATTGCGTAATAACAACATTGCTTGCGAAGTATACCCAGATGCCAAACAAATGAAAAAACAAATGAAATATGCGAATGATAGAGAAATTAGATATGTAGGTATAATTGGAGAAACAGAACTAACCAACCATTGGATTTCCCTTAAAAATATGGTAAGTGGTGACCAAAAAAATATAGCTATCGATGAACTAATACCGCTCTTACAAAATATTTAATCCTTACTTGTTTTTTAGTAAAATCTATTTTATGTATCCATCTTTGTCATCTATACAGCAAAATCTAAAAGGCGGTTCTTTGACTGTAATTTCTATTGTACAGCACTATTTGCAGAATATAGAGAATGCAAAGCACCTCAATGCTTTTGTACATGTTTTCAAAGAGGATGCTGTACAAAGGGCCAATCTCCTTGATGACAAAATAAAAAATGGTGCTCCCATGGGAAAGCTTTTTGGCGCTATAGTGTCTATCAAAGACAATATCTGTATTGAAGGCATGCCCGTAAGTGCAGCATCTGCAATACTTAAAGGCTATACTTCACCTTATAGTGCCACTGCGGTGCAGCGTTTGCTTTCAGAAGATGCCATTATCATTGGTTCGACCAATTGTGATGAGTTTGGCATGGGGTCTACAAGTACCAATTCATGCTATGGCCCCGTAAAAAATGGCATTGACGATAGGCTTATCGCCGGTGGCTCCAGCGGTGGTGCCGCAGTAAGTGTACAGATGGATTGCTGTCTATTGGCTCTGGGTAGCGATACAGGTGGCAGTATAAGACAGCCGGCATCACTTACCAATATCCTGGGCATGAAACCAAGCTACGGTATGGTATCAAGGTATGGACTTATTGCCTATGGATCATCTTTTGACCAAATTGGGATTATGGGTAAAAACGTTGGAGATATTAAAGCATGCTTTGAGGCTATTTCCGGCCTTGATGCTTTCGATAGTACGATGATTGAATCAAATACAACAGCTAAAGAAAAGACTGGTAAATTTGCCATAATTCCTGAGATGTTTGACCCAAACAATGCTTTCACTGAAAAAATAAAAGAAACTGCAATAGAGCTATTTGGTAAAGACAATGTAATAGAAGTGGAGTTTGATTATATGAAATACCTTATCCCATGTTACTATATATTGACCACTGCTGAAGCAAGCTCTAACCTGAGCAGGTATGATGGGGTAAGATACGGACACAGAGCAGAAGACGTAAGCAATCTCAATGAGCTGTATACAAAATCACGGACGGAAGGATTTGGCGAAGAAGTAAAAAAAAGAATTATGCTTGGCACTTTTGTATTGAGCGAAGGATATTTTGACGCATACTATACCAAAGCACAGAAAATAAGAAGATTGATTACCCTGCAGATCGAAAGCATCTTAGAAAAGTATGATGCAATCGTCATGCCGGTAACTCCATCCGGAGCCTGGTCTATCAATAAAAAAATAGAAGACCCACTCGAAATTTACTTGTCAGATGTCTATACTGTTTTAGCCAATATTACAGGGCTTCCAGCCATATCCTTTCCCCTGAAAAAAGAGGGAACCACGGTCAATATGCAGTTGATGGGTAAAAAAGGATGTGATAAAGATTTGTTGCTTATTATTGATACAATCCTATAAATTTTTCATTAAAGATATTCCGACGCCAATGTCATTTGGCCTGCCTTCACTCATGAAATTTTTATGGTAGGTAGCATTTACATCCAAGACCAAATTTTTGTTGGGCAATGACCATCTATAGCCTGCTTGTACATCGCCGCCTAGATACAAATTTTTATAATTTTTGACAATCAGAAGGTCTACATGATCACCATTGACGTACGTGTGCCTGGATTGGTACTTTTCTACATCAGCACTTCTGCTTATGACGTATTGAGGCACAAATCTGATTCCTGCATACAATCCTTTTTCTTTGGTTTTAAAAGCATAGTGCAAGCCAATCGCATTTGAAATAGATAGCGTCTTATAATTCACACCAAAATCAATATTGATTTTCTCATTGTGCTGTACAGGGCTGTCCACTGCCCTTGTAACCACCATTTTCGTCATTATATTGCCCAAATCCGTAGGCAGTGAATGTGAAAAATAATTTTCTTTTTTATTTGTAGTCGTTGTTTCAGTATTGTAATCGTAGGGTATACTTAAATCATAATCTGTATTTAACCTGTCATACCGTATTCCCGGCGAAGCAGATAAAAATAAATGGTCGGAAATAGTGTAATTCAATACTACACTTAGTTGTGCTACACTCTTATATGCAG
Organism: Saprospiraceae bacterium; assembly: GCA_043755305.1. Taxonomy (GTDB): domain Bacteria; phylum Bacteroidota; class Bacteroidia; order Chitinophagales; family Saprospiraceae; genus JADKBO01. Next base: position 1,046 of record JAYUTD010000326.1, on the reverse strand, counting down.
AGGACTTTATGGTGCCTTCCAATGGATCTTTTAAATTTGGACTGTTGTAGGCTAAGGGACTCATTGCAAGCGCAATGCCGTACATCCATTTTCTTTTAAGTTGAACATGATTTTCTACAAATTTTCCCTCTAGATCGAGTACCTTCTCTTCTTGGGACAATCTCAATGAAAGGGTTTTTACAGGACTCACTACATAAACAGGTACGCGAATTTGTGTTAAATCTTCAATCGGATTATCTGATACCTGAATTGGTATTTCTGCAACAGTTTCTCCCGGGCTTAACTGCGAAGGAGTAAAAATGACAGGTTTTTCATCAGCCATTAATACTTCACTGCTGTTGCTTTCATTTACTAAATCAGTCGTCTTTATTTCTTTACTTATACTTTCATTCTTTTGCTTTACCACATGTGCTGAGGAATCATCCTTTTTAAAAAACAATGGCCTGGAATCCATTGTTTTTTTTTGCACTTTTACAATTGGGCTTTCGATTGATTTTAGGCTGACTTCTTCAACTGAAAACTGGCCAATACCATCCTTTTGAGGTGACTCACCAGACTTGCTATTATTGAAATTTTCCAATGATGTAATTTCATGAGTCTGCGTTGCTCCTTTACTTTGTCTAGAGTACAAAAAACCAACTAGTAAAGTAGACACAATCATTAAACCAAAAATAATGGGCAGCACCAGTCTTCTTTTCTTTTTTAATGGCAATTTCTTTGATACATTCTCCCAAACTTTTTCCGACGGGGAAAATAGATCGTCACCATCCTCTATGGGCATAGATTCGTTTGTTGAATTTAGCTTTTCTATATTATTTTTACTCTTCATTTTCTTTAGTTTGTAGTTTCCACTACATTAATAATTGTTTTCAAATAAGTTTTTGATTTCATCAATTGAGTCTTTGATGTATTCTCACTTATACCCAATTTTTCACCTATTTCTTTATGATTGTATCCTTCAAAAAAGTATAAGTTAAAAACTGTTCTGTACCCAGGTGGCATCTTTTGAACATGTAATATTATCTCTTTTAATTCTAAATCTGCCA
>JAYUTD010000325.1:0-4168 GCA_043755305.1 Saprospiraceae bacterium | reverse complement strand
AATTAAAGTATATTGATTCTTACAGAGATGCCAGAAATAAGGTGGCCGATTTTTATGAAAATGCTTTGGCCCATAGCAAAGAACTGACTATTCCTATTCGAAATACTTACAGCAATCATGTATTTCATCAATATACATTGAAATTGGTAAATCCCGAAATAAGGGATGAATTAAAAAAATACCTTCAGGATCATGGCATACCATCGATGATTTATTATCCCTTGCCATTATACAAACAGCAGGCATACAAGCAATATGCTTCTGAAAACTTTATTTTGCCAAATACTGAAGCGCTATGTGCTGCAGTGTTGTCTTTGCCGATTCATACAGAAATGAACGATGTACAGTTGAATTACATAGTAAGTCGATTACAGAATTTTTTCGAATAGCAAGGCATGTGGACATTTATCAAAGGGGTATTTTTAGATTTTGCAGAATTAATCTATCCAAATCTTTGCAGATGTTGTTTTGAAAATAGTATTACAAAAGGAGACAACTATTTTTGCATAGCATGTCATTCGAAGCTGCCCTTTACAAATGACATTGAGAAAATCGACAATGACCTTATGTATCATTTTTATGGTAGGGTGCCAATTGAAAGAGCAACGGCATTATTATGGTATTCAGAAGGTGGTGTAGTACAACAAATGATTCACAATATGAAGTACAAGGGCATCAAGGAAATTGGGGTGCAACTTGGCACCATTTTAGGTAAAAGAATTTTTGAATCCGGGCTATACAAAAGTATTGATTTAATTATACCGGTGCCAATGCATTATAAAAAACAAATGCAAAGAGGGTTTAATCAAGCAGAATTGATTGTCGAATCGGTTTCGAAAGAAACCAATCTCCCTTATGTCATAAATATCTTGGTGAAAGAAAAGGAGACAATAACGCAAACACGTAAATCCCGAAAAGAAAGAGTGCAAAATGCTAGCAATGTATACAGCATAATGGATGTGACTGCAATTAAGGGAAAGCATATTATGATCGTAGATGATGTAGTTACCACAGGATCCACCATCGAGGCATGTGCTTCGGCTTTACTTAATAATGGGGCAGCAAAGATTTCTGTTGCATGTTTAGCGATGGGCAATAGATATTTTTAATGTAAATATATATACAGTGATTTTCAGAATAAATGAATACAATTGAAAGCAATCGCCATAGTAGGGGCAAGGCCTCAATTTATTAAACATTATCCATTTGAGCTTGCATGCAGGGGAAAACTTGAATTGATAACTATTCATACTGGGCAGCATTTTGATGAAAACATGAGTATTGTTTTTTTTGACCAACTAGGAATGTCTAGACCGAATTATATTCTAAATGTAGAAAGTTATAACCATGGGTCACAAACTGGGGAAATGATGGAAAAATTGGAAAAAATATTCCAAATTGAAAACCCAGATCTTGCAATTGTATACGGTGATACTAACTCAACTATAGCAGGAGCGCTTGTAGCTGTCAAACTGGGGATAAAAGTGGCGCACATCGAAGCGGGATTGAGAAGTTACAATAGAACTATGCCTGAAGAAATAAACAGGGTGATTACAGACCATATTTCCGAATGGCTTTTTTCGCCAAGTGAGTTATCCAAAAACAACTTGATGAAGGAAGGAATTACAAAAAATGTGCATGTAATCGGAGATATTATGAAGGATTTGCTTCTGTATTCTCTAGATCGTAAGCTGATTGTAACACCAAAGATTGATGAAGAATATTACTATGTGACTTTGCATAGACCTTACAACGTAGATATTAGGGAACGTCTATATTACATACTGGATACCTTAAATAAATTAGATTTACAGGTAGTATTTGCCATACATCCCAGGACTAAAAAAACCTTTAATGAATTTGGTTTTGCAGAAAATGATTTTAACAATGTACTATTTATTGACCCGCAGCCTTATTTTGAAAACATTGGTTATATAGCAAAATGCAAGTCTTTGATTACGGACAGCGGTGGAATGCAAAAGGAGGCTTATTGGATGAAGAAAAAATGTGTAACTATCAGGTCAGAAACAGAGTGGGTAGAGACTTTACAAGGAAATGCCAATATTTTAATTTTTGATGATCTTAGTTTATTGAATAATATATTACAAGAAACTGAAATATCTTTTAATGAATCTCTTTATGGGGATGGAGATAGTTGCGGTAAAATAATTGAAATAATTTCACTAAAATGAATTTATATTACCCATATAAAGCAAGATAAAATTACTTAGGGTCAATCTTTAATGGCACACATTTTGGACTACATTATTGTTATAAAACGAATATATATATAAATGAGAATAATATTATTTATTGCGCTGATATTGAGCAGTATACATATTAGTGCACAAGTTGTTAGTGAGTCGGCTATCCGAGCTGAGCTGCAAAAAAGAAATATAGATGAACAAAAATTCATGGATGAGCTTCTAAAACGAGGCATTGATATAAATAAAATAGATCCAAATAATCCAAAGGAATTGGCGAGAATAGAGTCAGAAGTAAAAGCTGTGGCCGATATGCTTGAGAAAGCTAATAAAAAGGAAAAAAAAGATTTACAAACAATTGAAGCATCTGAAAAAATAATTGAGGAAAAGGAGAAGGCAATCAAAAAAGCGGTGGATGAATCGGAAGCAAAACAAGCTTCAAAATCTAGCCACGAAATTCAAAGTGCCGTAAAAAAAGGTGCCACGATTGAGGAGGCAATTGCGGAAAATTTGCAAGAAAAACAGAAGGATCAATTACCGGAACCTGTCACATTTGGCCAGCAAATATTTCGGGACAATAGTCTTAAGCTATTTAGGACAGCCGAAGATGCAAAACCACCAAGAACCTATATTTTAGGTCCGGGAGATGTTGTCTCAATTTCTATATTTGGCACTTCCAATATTAACTTTGCTAAAGAAATAAATAAGGACGGATACATTCAGCCGGACAATTTACCGCGGTACTATTTAAGCGGTCTTACAATAGACCAAGCAGAAAAGCTACTAATCAAAAGCATAAGGAATTATTCTTTATTTTCAACAGAAGAATTTCAACTTTCAGTAACAACAGCCCGTACATTGAATGTCAATATTTTTGGAGAAGTCTATAACAATGGAAGCTTCAATATATCGGCAGTAAATACAGCCTTCAATGCTTTAGTTGCAGCCGGAGGGCCAACAAATTTAGGAAGCGTGAGGAAAATTAAATTATTGAGACCAGGACAAAAAGCTAAAACAATAGATGTATACCAATTTCTTAATGATCCTACAGTATCTCAAGAATTTTATTTACAAGAGAATGATTATATACAAGTACCTGCAGCAGAAAAATTAGTTACTATTTATGGAGCAGTCAATCGCCCTTTCAGGTATGAATTGTTGGAAAATGAAAACTTAAATGCATTGATTAAGTATGCCGCAGGACTACTTCCGAACGCTGTAAGACGGAATATTCAGGTTACCAGAGTAGAAAATGATAAAGCTACCATTATTGATTTGAATTATAGTGACTTAATTATGAAAAAAGGTGACTTTGATTTAAGAAATGGTGATATAATAAAAGTGAGCTCGCTCACACAAGAGGTAAAGAATGTAGTATCTATAGCAGGAGCAGTTGAAGAAGAGGGTGAATTTTCTTTTACAGAAGGGATGAAATTGAGTGATCTTTTAGCCAAAACAAAATTGCTTGAAAACGCAATAAAGGAAACGGCTTATTTAAGAAGATTAAATGATGACCTAATGACGGTAAGGTACGAATTGGTTAATGTAACATCGGCAATAAAAAATCCAACCTCAGCTGAAAATATAACTTTAAAAAAGGGTGATGTACTCACGATTAGGACATTGGCAGATTTTAAAGAGTCCAAGGAAATAAAGATTTATGGAGCCGTGCGAAAACCAGGTAAGCTTATACAAGGAGACAATAGCCTAAAAGTATCTGATGTTTTATTTTTAGCCGGAGGATTAGAGGAAAAATCTGCTGATTTTGGCTATATATTTAGAAAAATAAATGGGTTTGAAAAAACACAGGAATATGTTTACATTGATTTGGCAAAAATCATTAAAAACCCGAGGGATGAAGCCAATTTAATTTTACAGCCAAATGATAGTATTTACATTTATTATACCGAAACTTTCATGGATAAATCTTTTGTGAAAGTCAGTGGTGCCGTAAGAAATCCAAC
>JAYUTD010000324.1:0-4168 GCA_043755305.1 Saprospiraceae bacterium | reverse complement strand
ATGTATTGACTCACCAGCGATGTAAAATGATTTGTCTAAATGGAGATTAAAAGATTGAGCATTAATATATGAAGAAATGAATATCAAAATACCCATGATCAATACAAGTATTTTACTGAAAATGAATTGCATTTTCATATTTCCCATGCTCAAGCCTTCAAGCAAAACCATCGACGATCCAGCACATTTTTTCATAATTTCAATTCCACCAATCCGGTTTACTTATTTTAGGATCCTTTAATTGATTGCAGTCGCAGCATGCAGGAAAATAGGTAGAATTAGGGTTATTACCATTCCTCCACCCACAGTAATCAAAATTTTTAGTAGGCAGTACATGCAATCCTCTAAAATCACTTTCTACTACTCTCTTTCGGATTACAGCCACAGAGGCTACCTGAAACAATCCCAGGATAGATTCACTTTTGTTTTGAGGATTGTAGACATTACTATTTACGGAAGCAGGGATAGGATCGAATATTGTTCCATTTTGCTCTGAGACCAGTCTTAGCTTTCTATAGTATTCAAATGCAAATTTTGAAAGTCGATATTGATATACTGAGTAATAATGATTTTCTAAAAACTGATAACCTATCTCAAGATTTTCATAGCCTACATCTTCACCATCCAGATAAGACACACCATTATCTTCATTGGAATATATTCTTATTTGACTTGGATTTAAAGTCTTTCCAAAATAGCAAGTATAGACTGTTTTGAATGGATTGCATTCCGTAATGGTAGTAAACTGAAAGGCAGTCTGTACATCCCACTTCAAGTTGATATTTTTATCACCTTTCAAAATTGGGGTATGGACATAGAGTTGAACGCCATCAATCACTCTGGGTATGCCTGCACTGCTGAGCACTGTTTCATGTTTTACAGTCCAGGTAATGCTATCCGGTACGATTGGTGGAAGCATCTCTTCAGGGGTCGATTGATAGTTTTGACCATTATAACTAATACGGATAGCATAGGTAGCTCCAATCTTTGGATCATATTTATCTTTATTCAAAATATATTCACCTGATTTATTTTCGGAGAATAAATATTCCTTTGTATTGTTTTCTATCACTTTCACCTGAGCTCCCGATACGGGTGCAGGAGGTACACCATAAGCTAAGGTTTTACTTAAACGTATCGTTTGATTTTCTTTTAAATTATTTACTCCACCATTGACTACAAATGACTGAGATCGCAATGTAGTACCATAAGGCAATTCTTCCAGACATGATTCAAACAGAATCGCGATCAAAAATATCCAAATAAATTTGTGTGCCATCATTAGAATTGAAAATTATATGTGATGGATGGCAATGCTGTTCCTAGCACTGCAAGTTTGTATGCCACCAAAGGTTGATTAGGAGTTCTTCTATAAAATACGGAGAATGCATTTTTGCGTGCATAAAAGTTATAAACAGCAAAAGTGAGACTTCCCTTATTCTTGTGAGAGCGAATAGCCCCACGAGTAATAGTAAGTGAAAGATCTAATCTATGATAGTCCGGTATACGCAAGGAATTGCGTTGAGAATAATTTAAAAAGATGCCACCATCACCAAGGTAAAACTCAGATATCGGAGCGGTTTGAGGTCGACCAGTCGCATAAACAAAATTCGCAGAAAAAAACATAGTCTTACGAATTTGAAGATCGAAGACTGCATTCAGATTATGTGGTTTGTCAAAGTTGGATGCATACCATAGTCCACTATTAATCACTTCGTCAGAAAAGTGACCCGGAGACTTTCTAAGACTACGACTCAATGTATAGGATATATATCCGGTAGGATTACTTTTTACTCGTTTGATAAATACCTCCGCACCATAAGATTTTCCAATGACTGGAAATAATTCTGTTTCGATATGTGGATTGCGCAGGAGTCTTGCAAAGTCTTTGTACTCTACGAGTTGATCTAATTTTTTATAATAGAATTCGAGTGAGGTCTCCCATTCATTTTGATTATAGTTTTTAAAAAAGCCTAATGAAAAATTATCTGCACGCTGAGGAGTGAGATATGCATTGCTCAGTTGCCAAAGGTCTACAGGAGTGGATGCAGCAGTATTGGATATTAGGTGAATGTATTGATACAATCTATTGTAGGATATTTTGATAGAACTTTGATCGGACACCACATAAGCAAGACTGGCCCGCGGCTCTATACCGTGATAGGATTGAATAGATTCACCCGCTGTGTAATCATGAGTACCTATAATATTTTCTTTCACTCTAGGCAAATCCTGTTTGTATTCATACACCCTCTCAGCACCTATATTTCGAAAAAAACTAAACCGATAACCCAACGAAAGATTGATATGATGCCCGATAGAAAATTCATCATTGACATAGATCGCAGCTTCATCACCCTTACTTTGAGGTATGCTTTCATTGGTAATATCCTGATTCAGATTTGCCTGGAATAGTTGTGGTTTAGGTAAATACCGTATTCCTTCAATCCCAAAATGAATGGTTTGTTTATGAGTAGCCTGCCAGGAGACATTCCATTTTGATTTAAAATAAGACAATCCATTGTCAATCCTATTGCTTACCGCAGTCGTCTGATCACTAAAATCATTTTTACTTTCGCTATAGATCAATGATCCGGTAAGCGTCATTTGATTTGTCAATTGTTGTGCATAGGTCAGAGCATACGATCGTGTTCTCCATCCATAGCCAAACTGATGTGCATAATTAAAATCATCCTTACTTGAATATCCTGAAAACTGCACAGTGGCTTTAGTACTCAATCGATGAGATAGCTTAAAATTGAAATCATAGAATCCTGCGCTGCTATTTTTTAAGTTTGGATCCCGCACTAATTTCAGTACCCAGTCTGAATACGTAAATCGACCACCTACAAAAAATGATGTCCTGTCTTCTATGATCGGTCCTTCGATAAAAATCTTAGAAGATATGGGTCCTATACCACCAAATACTTTCCATTTTTCGTAATCAGGATCTTTAAGTTTTATATCCAAAACCGAAGAAGTGCGTCCTCCAAATTGAGCCGGTACATTGCCTTTGTACAGCGTGACATTCTTAATCGCATCTGGATTGAAAGCAGAAAACAATCCAAGCACGTGAGATGGATTCAAATAAAATACTCCGTCTTGCAGGATGAGATTCTGATCTATATTACCACCACGCACATTGTATCCACTGCCTACTTCTCCTGTATTACTTACTCCCGGCAGGGTCAGCAATGCCTTCAAGACATCTGCTTCACCAAGGAGACTGGGCAATCTTTTTATTTCTTTTATTGAAAGTTCCGAAACACCAGCTTGGGCATTCTCCATTCGTTGTTGTGCTGATCCACTGATCACGACTTCAGGCAGCATCAATGCACTTTCAAAAAGTTTGATATCCAATGATCCATTGCCATATACTTTGATGCGGCGTTGCAAAGGTTGGAATACTTCAGTTTCTATTGTCAATAAATGAATACCAACCGGAAGGGTCATCGAATACTGGCCTTGCCTATCTGTCTTCACTATTGTATCCAGATCAGCAATCCTAATGGCGACATTATATAAGGCGCTATCATTAGCTCCATTTGAAATTATACCAAATACCTTGGCGATCCCTGACCGGTTGATTGAATCGGGTTTGCCAATAGTAGAGTTGACTTCCAATGTGTTTTCTTCAATACTTTTCTTCCTTTTAAAGTATTCGGTGAATTGATTACTATTCAATCTTGATTCATCACTGATGATATATAGGTATGGTTCATACTCAAGAAATGCGAATCCTGATTTATTTAAAATTTGATTCAGAGCATCGCGTAATGGTAAATTAAGAATAGCTTCCGTTGCGATCACCTTTCCGGTATCGACCTTTGGGTCAAAATAAAATTTGACATTATAATTTGATGACATTTCTGCCAGGATACTGGACAATGATCCCACTTTTGATATCATTGAAACATGCAGGGTATCTACAGTTTGGCTCAATAAAAAATGCTGGCTTATCAATAGAAAAGCCAGCATTAAGTATGAATAGGTTATTTTTTTATTCAATAGAATGGTTAATTGGTACCGGCCGGTGCCATGAGTCCTATGTATTGATCGAGTTTTGGAGTGATGACGATTTCTGTACGGCGATTGGCAGCTTTTCCGGAAGCAGAATCATTACTTTCTTTAGGAGTATATTCGCTTTTGCCCCCAGCTGTCATTCTAT
>JAYUTD010000323.1:0-4173 GCA_043755305.1 Saprospiraceae bacterium | reverse complement strand
GACATCTTTTATTGCGTATTCATTGATTTCCTGATGAATAGCCTCAATTGTTTGAAAAATATCGTTTGCCATAAAGGTGTTTTTCTCTTGATTAAGCTACAAAGATAATCGTTTTTTTTAAAAAATATAACCGCTTAGTGCATAGACATTAAGCCCCAATGCTCCATGGAAATTGTATGAAAATCACAGCAAAAATGGTATTTCATGCAAAAATCAAATTACGTTTCATTGACAAAAACTATCTTATATGCATAACCAAAGGCCATTATTGAGGACAACTTGCTGCCTTGCTAAAGAGTTGGCCAGCATTATTAACCAAGATATTGAAACACTTGCCATTTAAATCCGTAAGCACCAGGCCTTTGTTTGGCGATTGTACAATAATGTCGCCATTATTCTGGTTGGTTCTCACAGTTGGCAGTACAGCCACGGTTGATGTAGCAAGGTTGCCATTGTTTTCTACAATTATCTTCCAAAGAGAATTGTTGGGTGATCTCAATATAATACCCGACAATGGCTTGGATAAAACCATTGAGTTGTTTACCAATTCAGTGTCATTTGTATTATTGGCAGTATAGTTTGTGGTACTCAATTTGCCATTGTTGTCAACGGTCAATTTGTATTTTGTACTATTGGGACTTGTAAGCACCAGAGAATTAGAAACGTTATTGATCACTACATCTGCACTGCTAAACTTTGTCGTCAATCCGGGATTAAGTATGGTATCAGCAATGTTGACTCGTGAAGAAAGCAATGACAAGTAGGATGCCTGGACATAGATGCTGTTTTCGGTAATGCTCCAGGAGTTTTGCGGCCAACTTGTATTCCACTCCTTAAAGGATTTCTGTATGGGTTGTCCAGCTGGCGGCGCCTGCTGCACACATAGTGCATTGGTCGAACAGGTATTTGCACAACAGGCATCCAATGACCATGAAGGATTAGGTCCACCAGGCATAAAACCGGGAGCAGGACCATAGGTAGATGATCTTGTATCGTCCCACAAATTGCTGCCATCGGTAAACCAGCCATGGTAAATGGTGCTTACGGAATGGCTTGCACCATAATTGCCCATATTGGTTAAATAGGCTCTGCCCAATGGATTCACTCCATGGATATAATTGATATAGCCATTCATTGCGTTGGACAAAATAGTGTTTTTCATGGTATCCAGGTTGAAATGGTGGTAGGTCATAAAAAGGTTGCCCATATTGGTCTTCACTCCATTGCTACCCCATACGTAATTGTTGTCTTTTAAATAAGCCCTGTATCCATCGTTCATGTTTGTAAAAGAAGGAATATTGTCACTTGTATTGTCCATCGAACCTTTAAAAGCACTTTTTATTGCAGTAGCCACCGCAATGTTTACATTGGGCAGAGAGGCATAAAACACCAATGATTGCTGCATGGGATTTTCAAATGGATATACAAATTGCCACTGCAACATATGGGCTTGTGTATAATTGGTTTCAACATAGGTTTTGAATACTGTACTATCCGTCAAAGCATAAAGGTAGATCGCAGCTACCAATTTTCTAAAGGACCTTTCATCATTATCTACTTCCTGCTCACCAGCAGCAATGCTGCCGGAATTAAAGTAGGTGACCGCAGGATTGGCGGAAGCCCATTCCCAGGCTTTGATGGCTTTGGACCTCAAGAGGCTGCTGTAAGATTGTGCTGCTGCATTGTCCAGTTTTTTGAATTGTCGGGCAGCATAAGAAAAAACTACCGCTGAAGTCAACGCCGCACTTGTAGTGGCAGGACCATAATACCTTACCGCAACATCTACTGACGGCGGACTAGAAGAAGCAAAATTCTGTACACCCACCACACAATGGACACTGCCATTGGCATTTTGCATTTTGAGCAACCAGTCCAATTCAATTTTTATTTCATCCAATAAATCAGGGATGCCGTTATTGGATTCAGGGATATCCATTTTATCGTTCCATGCTTCAGGATTGTACTCATACCCATTGAGCAAGTCAATCAATGTGGCATAGGTAAAATTGACATATTTGTTGTAGTCGCCGGCATCGTGCCAGCCACCTTTCATGTTGCGGTAAAGTGTAGCATTGTTTGGATCAGAGATGTACCTACACAAGCTATCTTGCTGGTGGCACTTGGTGTCTGCAAATCCTGTTATTGCCCATGGGGCCGATTTAGGCACACCACATCTTTGGTAATAAAATGTTTTAAATGCTGTCTTTATTACTTCAGCATAAACATCTTCTTTAATAGAAAAATTTTCAGATCTAAATGCACCATCTATGATGTAATAAGTGCCCGGAGTTTTGAATGTTGAAAAGTCAAACCACCAAATTTTGTCTCCGCTTTGGGTCTGTGTATTGCCACTATTCCATGCTGAAGCAGAACCGCTAAAAACGGTCGCATTGGATACAGCATCTTTGAGTGCTATGGCTGCGGATGGCGTATAGCTGCCATTTTGATTGATACCTGTGACAGGATCAGCAAGTATGGCTATTTTCTGGTCATTGGGCCTATAGCCAAATTGGTCTACTTTAATAAATCTCACTGAACTTCTTCGCACTGCTTCAAGGGCATCGATTCTACCCCAGCCAAATGTATTGTTTGGTATGGTAGTGCCACTCACGCCACCACAAGTCTGCGTTGATGTTTTGGGAGTGGCAGATTTTTCTATGATGTCTTCGACCCAATTCACCTGCCCCACCAACTCAGGGTTAGCACATAGTACGAGTGCAACTGTGCCAACCACATGTGGCCCTGCCATACTGGTGCCGCTGAAAGTAGCGTAATTGTCATTGGGTATACAAGACCTTACACCGCTGCCCGGCGCTGAAACATTGGGTTTCATCCTATTGCTTCCATCTATGGTCACGGGTCCTCTGCTTGAAAACCCTGAAATGGCATCGGCAGAAGTAGTAGATCCGATTGAAAAACTGTTTTGGAATATCGCCGGTGGATCATTGACAGTGGAGCATGCTGATCCGGAATTGCCTGCGGATACTACAATCACGGTACCTGCAGCCCTAAGATTATTTAAAGCAGTTTCCATTACACCAAAATTGGTGGTGTTGCACCCTTCACTGGCTGGACAGCCCCAAGAGTTATTAATGACATGCGGCGATTTAGTTGGGTCGCCCTGTGCAGGTGTGCCAGTTACAGGGTACGGTGCAAGAAACCATTCGAAGCATTCCACGTATGTAGTTAAAGTGCCATCGCCATTGTCCATGTTTCTGCACCCAATCCATTTGGCATCCGGTGCTACGCCTATCTGATTGCCGACACCATCGTCTCCTACCATCGTGCCCATAGTATGTGTACCATGCTGGTTGTCATCACATGGCTCCGGTGAATTGATACCACAAACATTGGTCGTATTCAATGCATGAATGGCATCGTGCCAATTGTAATCATGGCTGGCTGTGTTGCCATTCCAACCTCTGTATTTATTTTTTAATGCTATGTGGTCCCAATCGTATCCGGTGTCCTGGCCGCCTATGACAATGCCTTGTCCTTTATAACCCATGGTCCATACGTCAGGGGCTTTGATCATATTGAGGCCCCATTCGGTAGCTCTACTGCCGGTTTCTCTTTCTTCTACAGGCTTGTGCAATGTAAACTTACCGTCTTGTAATACTTCTGCCACATCCTCTTGCGCTGCTATTCTGCTGATCATGGTAAGATCTGCCTTGGCAGCAATAAAATTTACAATGTAATAACATCTGAAATCGACAGTGTTTTCTTCAAGAAATGTCACTAATCTTTTCTGCGAAGTGATTGCATGGTTGTACAGTGTATTGTATATAAATGCAGCTTTGGCATCTTTGGAGCTGTAATTTGTGACCGCAGAAATGTCTGCCTGGCTTTTTAAAACAATGACTATACTTTGTTTGGTATTATTATGCGATTTCAACAATGCCGGATCAATAAAGGCTTGTCCTGACAAAAAACCAGCGATCGAAACAATGCCTAAGATAAGTAATCTTCTCATGAAAAAAAGAATTGATATGCAAAGATAACGAATATGCAAGACGATTCACTCAAAAAAAAACTGAATCAACTTCTATTTTGTAAGGTGAGCCATCGGGAAATTGCTAAAGCAACATTTTGCCCATCCATGGCTGCGCTCAATATACCTCCAGCATAGCCCGGACCTTCACCACATGGAAAAAGCCCGGTGACTTCGGTATG
>JAYUTD010000322.1:0-28562 GCA_043755305.1 Saprospiraceae bacterium | reverse complement strand
CGTTTACTTTTTTGGCTTGTGCCTTTGATGCATCTGATATATGATGAAAAAAAACCTGAGAGTCTTTTACAATGTTTTTATGGTAGGACATCACTTTTGAAGAGCCATAAATAATAGGCGTAAAGTGTTCCAGTATTCTTTCGTCACTCAATGCCTTTAGTATTACTTCGGCGCCTATTCCATTTACATCTCCTATCGTTATTCCGATCTTCATCTGCATATTTCTTTATGTTTTTTAACTCGACTGACAATTCATGTTTTTTAAAACCACTACTATTTCTATGCCGACATCTCCTATTTTTTTATTTTATTTCCGCCCTTGCTATTTGTATCTTATTTTCAATACTCTGTACAAGGTATTTTTATGGAGACTACCTCTCAGTCTCGCAATAAATTCAAAACTCTATTAGTTTAGTACTTCCTTAAGTTCTATATCAAAAACCAGGGCACTATTCGCTGGAATGTCGCCAACTGCGGTACCTCCATAGCCTAAATTCGGTGGAATAATAAGTTTTCCCTTTCCGCCTTCCCCAAAAAGTGTCATACCTTTTCTCCAACCTGCGATAACATTCGAAAGATTTGTTTTGAAGTTTTCATTGTTATCAAATTTCGTGTCGTCAAGCAGCGTTCCATTGTACGCCACAACTACATCACTATTTATCTTGGGTTTCTTAGCTGCATTTCCAGGTATGTCAATAATGTAATACAGACCTTCATCCGTTACCTGGGCATTTAAATTTTTCCTTTTTAAGTAAGCTTCTATGTCACTGTCACCATCTTTGCTACAAGATACCAATGAAAGAGAGCAAATCGAAAGTATAATATATAAATATCTTTTAATCATTGTTGTAAGTAAATTTTTTTGATTTGCAAAAATGGGTAAAAAAAAGGTAAAATCATACTATAACCCGTTATTTATTATGGGCTTTCATTATTATTTGCATAGATTTTGGGCTGCAAGATTCCCAAAATCTGAACCAATATCTCCCCAAAAAAAAAGAGCATAGATTCAGTGATTTATGCTCTTTTAATGTTTTTTAAAATTATTCTTTTATTAGGTTTTGCCTTTGTTATCTTTTTAGGCCACTACTGCCGCATCCTGACCCATCATCTTCCTGATATTAATCACGGCGTACCTCATCCTGCCCAAAGCAGTATTGATACTTACCCTTGTCACTTGTGAAATTTCTTTAAAACTCATGTCAGCATAGTGTCTTAACATGATAACTTCTTTTTGTTCATCAGGTAATTGATCTATTATACGCCTGAGTTTTGAATGCATCTGGTCTTTTATCATCAATACTTCCATATTGTCCTCTTTACAGTCAATGGTAGTAAGAATGTCAAAGCTATCAGAACCAGTCACTTTGGTTGTTCTCTTTGATTTTCTAAAGTGGTCAACACACAGATTGTAAGATATTCTCAATGCCCATTGTATAAACTTGCCTTCGTGATTGTATTTTCCTTTTCTAAAAGTATCAATGATCTTGATAAATACTTCTTGAAACAAATCTTCTGCAAGTTCATCGTCCTTTACAAACATATAAATAGAAGTATACACTCTGTCCTTATGCCTGTTCAATAAAACTTCGAAAGCTTTCTCCTTGCCTAGCAAATACTGCTCGATCAATTGCTGATCATTTAATTTTAATACATCCATGATAACTAAGTTTTGTCGGTAAAAGATACCGTTTCAATAAAATTTTAAAAACTAGTGTAGATGTATTATGCTATAGGCAATTATAGAATTATGTTAAATAATGACACAAATATATGCTATAATAGCCACTTTGTCAAATAAAAATTTTCTGAACTGGCAGATTATTAACATTTTATGGTTTTTTATTCATATTACTGATTGTAAAACAACTGTTTAAATGAAGTGTTAAATTTTAATCTTTATTGACACTTTTAGTTAGAGATTATACTTTTGAACCATTTATTGTCCATTACGTGTTGTAAGTATCGTTATTAAATCAAAATCCACTTGAAGTCTACTTTATCGTTTTTTACCTTTTTTTTCTTGGCTATTATAAGTCACGCACAACAAAAAGCTACAGCAATGGATGGCTTTAGTCAGATGGTCAATGATCATCTCTCCTATTCTGTGCCTGTCATCAATGTGGAAGATCTATACAAAACAAAAACCGATGTAATTCTACTGGATGCGCGGGAAATTGAGGAATATAAAGTAAGCCATATTAAAAATGCCATCCATATTGGGTATAAATCTTTTGATAAGGCAAAAATGAAAAACATTGACAAAAATAAAAAAATAATTGTTTACTGTTCTATCGGCTACAGAAGCGAAAAAATAGGCGAGCAACTTATAAAAATGGGCTATAAGCAAGTATACAATCTTTATGGTAGTATTTTTGCATGGGTCAATCGCGGCTATGAAGTGGTTGATGTAAATAATAAAGCCACCTTCAATGTGCATGGTTACAGTGCTTCCTGGGCACAGTGGATTACAAATAAGAAGTATAAAAAAATATACTAAGCATTCAACACTAATGACTTTTATTTTTTTAGTGCTTGGTCTGTCAAATCCGAAATTTGTCTTATAATCCACTACTAATACTATTTGCACAAATAATTTATAAAATGAGTGCCTTTAGCAATGTGCCAAATTACATTTGTCATTTCTGTTTTGTATCATTTATAATTATTAAAGGCTAATGCATATTAAGGGTTTAGACAAAAAAAGCACACCAACTCTCATCGATGCGCTTTAATATTTTACAGAATAGTATATCCCCTTAATTGCTAATACCCCGCATTCTGCTCCATCTTTTTATTGCTGTCCATCTCCGCTTGCGGTATAGGCAACACAAGTTTTGGGTCGTTGTAAGGCAAGCCTGCAATGGTGGCTTTGGTTCTGATTATATCGTATATCGCAAAGCCTTCAAAAGCCAATTCCCTTTGTCTTTCTTTGAGGACATCGGCTACACTAACTGAGGCCAACTCCGTGGCAAAGCTCCTTGCTCTTATCGCATTGACATCATCCAAAGGGGTAGCCCCTACAGCAGAATTTAACCGTGCATTGCATTCCGCTCTTATGAGCATCATCTCCGGCAATCTGATGACGGGTACATTACCATACTGATTGGTGTATTTTGATGTAAGTTTATCTCCTTTTTCATTTTCATAATAAAAGTTGCTTCTCACATCTTGAGGTCCCTCAAACAGGTCAAAGAAGCTTGGGTTGAGACTGATGTCACCGCCTCTGCCACCATTGCCTTCGCTGGCATACATACTAATCAATTGGTTTTCTCCACTCTGAGCCGTGACTTGCATCATTAATAGGTCTTCTTCATTGTCTACGTCGTGATTGTATGCATCTGCGTAGGCAGGCGATAATGCTTTGCCGCTTTCAGTAACGACAGTATTAGCATCATCAAGTGCTTCCTTGTACTTGCCAAGATATAAATTGATTCTGGCTTGCAGTGCCAGTGCTGCATATCTATTGGCAAATGCTCCATTTTCCGAAGGAAGTAAATCCGCTGCTTTGGATACATCATCAAATATGGCAGCATACACTTCAGAAGTGCTGCTTCTTTGTATGGATAAGTCACCGCCGTAATCTTTTATTGATGTAAGTTTGAGTGGCACACCTTTTGATTCCCCACCGTACAGCCTCACTAGTTCAAAATAACACAAAGCCCTTAAAAATCTGGATTCACCTTCTATTGTGGATTTCAATGTTTCATCTTTGACTACGCCTAAATTGTCTAATATTAGATTGGCCTGACCGATGACTTTATAGGCATTATTCCACATCTCGCCTATCAAAAAGTTATTGGCATACATGGTCTTTGTAAGTGCTTCTCTTGGCTCTGAAAAAGTACCATTCCATGACACCTGATCTTCCAGACCCAGTAACTCAGAAAAAATTTGAATATACCCGCCGTGAGAATCTCTATTGCCAATAGACTCATACGCTCCAAGCAACAGTTTTTGAATATTTTCCTGAGTACCCAAGGCTGCTTCTTCTGATATGGAAAGTGTTGGGTCAACATTTAATCTGTCTTCACATGCAGCAAAAGAAAGTGTTAATAGTAAAATAAATATATATCTTGTCTTCATTTTTTTTAAATTTTTGTTTTGTTAAAAATTAACATTAATGCCAACTGAAGTTGTCTTTGCCTGAGGTGCTGAATAGAAGTTGTTGCCACTCGCAAATCCTGAACTCGAGCTATCGTTTCTCGATTCTGGATCATACCCGTCAAAGTCTGTAAAGGTTAGCAGATTAACTCCTGACAAAAATAATCTTGCCCCACGCATTCCTACTTTCTTGGTCATTTTTATTGGCAAATCATAGCTAAGCATTACATTTCGCAACCTAACAAAATCGGCTTTTTGTAAATATCTTGTGGAAGGTGCAGTACCATTTTGACCAAACAATCTTGCTTGTGGTACCATTGTAATATCTCCAGTTTTTTGCCATCGATCCAATTGGTCTCTGGTTTGATTGTCATAGTAATCAGCACTTGAGGATTGATACACCCCGCCACCATTGAATATACTTGCGCCCCATTCTCCAACAAAAGTAAAAGAAAGGGATAGTGCCTTATAGGTAACTTCGTTGGTAAGACCGCTGATCCAGGTAGGTTGTGGATTGCCGGCAATTACTCTTTTGGCCTCGCTATACACATTGGTGGTCTCACTTCCTTTTCCATCTTTATAGTATAGGGCATCCCCAGTAGCCGGATCTGCTCCTGCAAATTCTACAAGGTAAAAGGCCAACACCGGCTGGCCAATTCTATTGATATTAGGCACAAGAATTATGTCTGCATTGTTATTTGGTAGTGCTTCAATTTTATTGTTGTTCTTTGCTATATTAAAACTTGTATTCCATTGAAAAGCTTCTTTTTTAATATTTTTGGTATTCAAAACAATTTCCAATCCATTGCTCTTTAACGATCCAATATTTTTATTAAGCTCTGTTTGCCCGGAACTTCCAGGAAGCGGCACTTTGAATAATAGCCCATCTGTTTTCTTTGAATAAACATCTATTTCTCCCGAAATTCGGTCATTCCATAATCCAAATTCCACGCCTATATCTATCTGATTGCTTTTTTCCCAGGTAAGGTCGTTGTTGCCGGGTTGATCAAGTTTTATTCCTGAGTTTTTATTGTAGGAAACGCCATTGTATAATGTTCTCGATGCAAAATTGCCAATTTCCGAGTTGCCTAGTTGGCCATAACTTCCACGCAATTTCAAAAAGGTAAGAGTATTGTTGGAAGACAAAAAGGACTCTTGACTCATAATCCAGCCCATAGACACAGCGGGAAAAATTCCGTAACGATTGTTGGCACCAAACCTTGATGAACCATCTCTTCTTATACTTGCCTTTACAATATATTTTTCATCCAGATTCAATGTCGCTCTGCCAAAATAGGACAAGAAATTGTACCGCTCACTTTCCCCTTTTCCTGCTGTAATCTCTGCTGCACTGGAGATAGAAGTGAAATTATCTGATGGAAATTGAATGCCCGTCACACTTGAAAACGATCGATCAGAATTGTTAAACTCCTGGCCAACGACAACATTCAAATCAGATGAGCTATTCAAACTTTTAGAATAGGTAAAATAATTAGACCATATATAATTTTCAGATTTTGCATTTGAATTGTAGCCATAACCATTGGTAGACATAAATGGCGTGTTGAGTCCACGGTAATTGTTTTCTGTCTGGTCACTTAGGTCATATCCCAGGTCAGAATTGAATTTGAAATTTTTAACAAAATTATATTCAGCAAAAATCTTTCCTGTCACTCTTCTTAAGTTAGTTGTATAGTTTGCATTTCTGTCTTCCAACAAAAAATTGGCATATAAAGTATTTGGATTAGGCGTGCCGTCATCATTATATGCTGGTGAGAGCGGAGATTGCGCTATGGCTTGGAGTGGAGTTGTAAAGGAATTGTCATTGTCAACCCGGTCAATGATCGTCTTTGACATACCAAGATTAATACCCGCATTGAATTTAGCACTGAGCGCATGTTTGAGATTAACCCTGGCACTCATTTTTTGTAAATCATTTCCAAGCAAAATACCTTTTGTTTTGTTTAAAGCACCTCCAAAAAAATACTGGGTCTTTGCATCACCCCCTGATATGCCAAGGTCGATATCAGATTGTGCCCCATCCCGAAATGCCAACTTATTCCAGTCAGTATCGATGCCTGTTTTTCCGTTGGACAAATAATCAAAAGTTGCGTTTGCTTCGTTTTTACCATCTTCTTCACCCAAGCTATTGACCGCCGCTTCTGTAAAAAGTTCTCTATACTCTGCTGCATTCAAAAATGGTAATACATGTGTGGGAGAACTTACCCCTGAAGAAATGTTTAAAGAAATTGTAGCTTTCCCCGCTTTGCCCTTTTTTGTTGTGATCAGTACAACTCCATTCGCACCTCTGGCACCGTAAATTGCCGCTGAGCTTGCATCTTTGAGGATGTCTATGGATTCTATTTCAGAAGGACTTAGTGACAAAAGTGGATTCATACGAGCCCCATTATTGGATTCATTGACATTGATCAGTGGCATACCATCCAATACATACAAGGGTTCACTGCCTGCACTAATGCTCGAATTACCGCGTATTCTTATATTGATGCCACCATCGACTTTACCATTGGTTTGATTGATTCTTACACCAGCCGCCTTTCCTGACATCGTACTTTGGAAGTTGGATACTGCTATATTGGAAATATCCTTTGAGGTAAGTTTTGAAACATTGTCTGTCATATTCTTTTTGCTGCTGCTGCCATATCCGATAATGATTACTTCATCAAGCAAGAGCGGAGATTCTTCAAGGACGATGTCTACTACTTCATTGCCTCCGGTGAGTAAAATTTCTTTGTCAGTAAATCCGATGTAAGAAACCATGAGGCTTTTTGACTTTTGAGAAACCAGCAGATTGAACCGGCCTTCCACATCAGCTACTGTAGCGTTAGCAGAATTTTCTTTTTCAAATACAGTAGCGCCGATAAGTTGATTGCCCTTTTTATCGGAAATAGTGCCCGATATGACCCTCTGGGCATCCATAGAAAGGCTGGATGCCAACAAAAATAAAAGGAGTAAGTGTTTCATTTAAATAAGTTTAAGTGTAAATAAAATCATTAAGTATAATTATTGATTCGGGTATTTAATGCCACCATATATGCAATTTTTAATTGCTACAATTGCCAAAAAACAATACTTAGTTTTAAAAAAGTAAGCTAAAATGTTTTATTCAGTGTAATAAAAATATAAATTTAAAATAAAATTACTTTTTTTTATAAAATATTTAAATAAATAAAATTGAAGCGTTTTAAATTTACAGATTTGTGCTACAGCTTTTATCCTATTTAAATAGCCTTAGAATGTTAACAAATATTATTTGATTCTAAAGAAATTGTGCTTTTCAGTTTTTAGGACATTCATTAAACTAAAAAAGCCCCGAATATTTCCGAGGCTTTTTTGTTTTTCCACAATGTATTAAATTTTCTATTCCTACCCCAACGCTGCAGCGCCACCAACAATCTCAGACAATTCTTTCGTAATCGCTTCTTGTCTTGCCTTGTTGTAATCGATCTTCAGCCCTTTTACAAGCTCTTCTGCATTTTCAGTCGCCTTATCCATTGCAGTCATCCTTGCACCATGCTCAGAGGCATGAGTATCAAGCAAAAACTTTTGGAAAGTTGTCTGAAGGATCGTAGGAATGAGTTCTTCAAGCAATTCTTCCTGGCTTGGCTCAAATATGTAATCGGCTTTGGCCTTGCTTACTTCTTTTTTATCTACTTCTACTTTTTCTACGGGAAGGAATTGTACCGCTGTAGGAAATTGCATTGCTGCATTTTTGAAGTATCCATAGCATACTGTAACTTTATCGTATGTACCTTGTGAAAAAGCATCCATTAAGTGTTGTGAAACCCTGGCTACATTATTGAAAGCTAAGTCTGAAAATACATCAACATAATCAGCAACTATTGCTTCTTTGTTGTACCTTCTTTTCATCGCATCAAAACCCTTCTTGCCAATACAAATGATTTTAAGCTTGCCTTGTGCCAAAAGCGGGGCGTACTCACCTTCTATGGCCGCTATTGCTGCTTTGATAATGTTTGTATTGAACGCTCCACACAGACCTCTATTGGAAGTGATCAGCACTAAAGCGGCTTGATTGACCTCTTTGGTAATACCAAATTTTGTTGAAGCATCTCCATCTAAATTAGACAAAATGTTTTTGAGCATTCTGTCAAGTCTATTGGCATATGGTCGCATCTCAGTGATGGCTTGTTGTGCCCTTCTAAGTTTTGCTGCAGATACCATCTTCATCGCTTTGGTAATCTGCTGCGTAGAGTTGACCGACTTTATCCTATCTCTTACCTCTTTTAATTGACCACTCATCTTTTTGGTTAAAGGTTGTTTGTTATTGGTTAACGGTAATTCGTTTTTGGTTCTTAGGACATACTCCTGTTAACCATTAACTGTTAACTATTTACTATTTACTTTCCACTATTTAAATTGTCCCGCAATCTCTCCTGCCAATGCTTTCAACGTAGCAAGATCTGCGTCTTCCAATTTTCCTTTTCTAAAGTTATCCAACATTGCCGGATACCTTTGCTCCAATGAAGCCAGCAATGATTCTTCAAATTGTCTTACTTGTTTTACCGGTACATCCTTGAGTAAACCCTGAGTACCCAGGTAAATCATCGCTACTTGCTTCTCTACCGATACTGGTGAGTATTGCGGTTGCTTTAAGATTTCCACGTTACGCTTACCTTTTTCCAGGATACCTTGAGTCGCTGCATCAAGGTCAGAACCAAATTTGGCAAATGCCTCAAGTTCTCTGTATTGCGCCTGATCCAACTTAAGTGTACCCGCTACTTTTTTCATCGACTTGATCTGTGCAGATCCACCCACTCTTGATACAGAGATTCCTACGTTGATTGCCGGTTTTACACCTGCGTTGAATAGATTGGATTCTAGGAAAATCTGACCATCAGTGATTGAGATTACGTTGGTAGGAATATATGCAGATACGTCACCAGCTTGTGTCTCAATGATAGGCAAAGCCGTCAATGATCCACCACCTTTGACTAAGCCTGACTTTTTCAATGACTCCGGTAAATCATTCATGTTTCTTGCAATGTCATCGTTGGCGATAATCTTAGCCGCTCTTTCCAGCAATCTTGAGTGAAGGTAAAATACGTCACCCGGATAAGCTTCTCTTCCCGGAGGTCTTTTCAATAAAAGAGATACCTCTCTATAAGCTACTGCCTGCTTTGATAAATCATCATAGATGATCAATGCTGGTCTTCCTGTGTCTCTAAAAAATTCACCCAATGCCGCTCCGGCAAATGGTGCATAAAACTGAAGTGGTGCCGGATCTGCAGCGGATGCCGCTACTATTATTGTATAAGCCATAGCACCGTTTTCTTCCAGTGTCTTTACCACTTGTGCTACGGTTGATGCCTTTTGACCTGATGCAACATAGATACAAAATACAGGTTCTCCTCTGTCATAAAATTCTTTTTGGTTGATGATGGTATCTATAGCTATCGCTGTCTTACCAGTCTGTCTGTCACCGATGATCAATTCCCTCTGGCCTCTGCCGATAGGAATCATTGAGTCAATCGCTTTTATACCTGTTTGAAGTGGTTCAGTCACGGGTTGTCTGTATAATACACCCGGGGCTTTTCGCTCCAAGGGCATATCATATCTTATGCCTGTAATAGGGCCTTTACCATCGATAGGTAGACCAAGTGGATTCACCACTCTACCGACAAATCCTTCTCCTGCTTGAATAGAAGCGATCTTACCCAATCTTCTTACTGTAGTACCTTCTTTTATGCCGTCTCCTGCACCAAGCAATACCACACCGACATTATCTTCTTCAAGGTTAAGTACTATGGCTTGAACACCATTTTCAAATTCAACCAATTCTCCGGCTTGTGCTTTAGTAAGACCATATACCCTGGCTATACCATCACCTACCTGTAATACAGAGCCTACCTCTTCGAGTTCTGCTTCTGATTTGAATCCTGACAATTGTTGTTTGAGGATTGCTGATATTTCATCTGGTTTTACATCGACCATTTTATGCTATTTTAAACTATTATTGTTAAATTGATTTTACAAAATCTTGGCTTGAGATACTTTTTTTTATTTGCTTTAGCTTGTGTGCTATACTATTGTCGTACAGCTTATCTCCAATCTGTATGACAAATCCTCCAAGCAATTCCGGGTTTACGATGGATACAATTTCTACATTTTGAGCGGTCTCTTTACTTGCCATAAGTTTCGCCTTAATTTCAGCTAGATTGGCTTCGTCAAGAGGTGTTGCAGTGGTAATTTTTACAGGCGTCAATCCTATCATGGATTTATATTGTACCATAAATTCCTTGGCTATTTCAGGCAAATTGGCTTCTCTTCCTTTTTTAAGAATCAAGGTCATAAATGCTGAAGTCAGCTTATGAAATTTCCCGCCAAAAAGTGCAGTAAATATTTGCTCTTTTTTTGTTGCATTGACAATCGGGCTTTTCAACAACAGAAACAAATCCCTGTTTTCGATCATGCGGACAAATGATTCCACATCTCCCTTGACAGTATCTAATATGTTTTGCTCGACCGCTAAGTCCAATAAAGACTTGGCGTATCTGGTGGCTATTTTGTTTGATGACATATTAGTTTAAATTAAAGTCGTCTACTAATTTCTTTACATAAGAGGTATGCTCAGCATTGCCGGCAAGTTCTTTCTTTACCAATTTTTCGGCAATCTCTATAGCCATACCACCCACTTGATTTTTGATTTCAGCGATAGCTGCCTTCTTTTGATTGTCAATCTCCATTTTGGATGAAGCAATTATTTTATTGGCTTCTTCCTTTGCTTTTTCTTTGGCCTCAGCTATGGTTTGGTTTTTGATTTCTTTGGCTTCCTGAAGGATTTTTGCCTTCTCCTCTCTGGCTTCTGCCAATATTTTATCATTTTCAGCTTTTAAGCTTTGCATTTCTTCTCTGGCTTTCTTCGCTTGGTCAATAGCATCTTGGATGTCATTTTCTCTTTTAGCCAGCGCTTCAGAAATAGGCTTAAATGCTACTTTGCTCATTATAAACCAAAAAAGAAGGAATATAAAAAGCGACCATATAGCCAAACCCGGTGTAGGTTGAAATGGTGTAAAATTTAATAAAGTGATCATATATATTTATCTATTTATTATCTTCATAAAAAAACAGACCGCTCCGCCAACCGCATTGCCGGTCTGTGTTAAAATTTTTTAGCAATTACTTAGCCATAAAGATAGAAAGTAGGATAGCGATCAAAGCCGCTCCTTCTACAAGGGCTGCCATCAAGATCATCGCACCTCTGATGTCACCAGATGCTTCTGGTTGTCTTGCGATACCTTCCAATGCTTTTCCTCCAATCATACCTAGACCGATACCTGCACCTATTACTGCAAGACCTGCTCCAATTGCTCCAAATGTACTTACCATTTTGTGTTGTTTTTAATTATATAAAAATTAATGATGATGCTCTTCTGTAGCTGCCCCAATATAGGCAGCGGTCAATAATGTGAAAACATAGGCTTGCAAAAATGCAACCAATAATTCTATGGCCATCATAAATAGGGTAAGCGGCACCGCCATTGCAGTTCCTATAATACCACCTCCTAAGCTCTCGCCTGAATGACCAAATACAAAGATTAAACTTATAAAACTTAAAATTGCAATGTGACCGGCAGAAATATTGCCCGCCAATCGCAGCATAAGTGTCAGTGGCTTAATGAAAACCGAGGCAACTTCTACCGCTGTAAGCAAGGGCTTGATCGCAGTAGGTACCCCTGGCATCCACAATATGTGTTTCCAATAGTCTTTGTTGCCGTTTATGTTTACTATAAAAAATACGATAAGGCTCAAGATCATTGTCACAGTAATATTGCCTGTCACGTTGGTTGATCCTAAAAATGGCACCTGACCAAATAGGTTCAAGCCCAGAATAAAAAAGAATATACTCAACAATAGCGGAAAGTATTTCTTGTATTTTTCTTTTCCAATAAATGGTATTGCTACCTCGTCTCTTACAAAAAGGAACATAGGCTCTATAAATGCTGCTACGCCTTTTGGGGCCTTGTCAGGATTGTTTCGGTAAGATGCCAATGTTTTTCTTAGCAACCAAAACAATACCAAACATACAATTAGCATAGCAAGTACATTTTTGGTAATTGAAAAATCATAAAAAGATGTTATTCCGCCACCAAGTATACCGCCATCAAGGGTTGATCTTTCTTCTATCTTGTATTCCTGGCCATTGACTTTAGCAAATTTTACGTCAACTATTTTGCCATCTATTTGCTCCGTCTTGTGGGTAAATTCGGTGATTGTCTGCTCTCCCATGGGAAAAGTAGAATCTGTGATACGATGCACACTGCCATGGTGCATCACATACCCATTGTAAGCCATCTCGCCATCTTCATGGTGGGCTGGATGAAATTTATTTGACATGAATACATCCCAGCCTTTGTCTTTAGCATACAAGATCATTGGCAAAGGTATTCTTAACCAATCTAAAATGCTGAATACATTGGCATCGCTGATGTGGTGTATCGCTGTAGATGCCGGGTCAAATTCATGGCTTTCGTGATTGGCAGCTTCTTCTCCATGTGCTTCAGTAGAAGCCAAATGCATAGCACTCGTATCTGTTGGTGCTGCGTGCTGCGCTTTCATAAAAGTGAATGCGCCAATGCTTAAAATAAGAAAGAAATATATTTTTTTAGTCATGATCTTTGCTAGGTCTGTCAAAATCGAGTGCAAATGTAAGGAGATTTTTGTCGTATGCAAAGGAATTTAGTAATTTATTTTGGCTAAAAGTGGGGCTAATTTATTGTAAGATAATCGTTTAAAAATTTTAGCTCGCTAGTTTTATTGTTTCAATCGACATTTTTTGTTTTGAATTATTGTTAATTTGCAAATTATATACTGTTCGGTTTGAAATATAATTGGCATATAAATCTAATATTTCGTGAGTTGTTGTCAGAAATGGATTATATGGAGTTTTATTCAAATAATTTGATTTTCAAATATTTATAGCAGCATTAAATAGGTATACTCACTTATCCTTCTTAAGTAGCACAAGCTGCCAAACATTATTTTTTAATTTACACAATCATTAACATTTATTACATTTTTATTATGGGTCAATCTGTAGCTTTAAAGCATCTTCCTATAAATCAAAAATTAAATCATCATGCGTACTTACTTAATCTTTGCCTTTCTTATTGCTTTTTCTGCCTGTAAAAACAAAAGTGCTGCTTTACCACAAAAGGATGCCATTGCCACAGAAGCTGCACCGGCAGCAGCTTCTTCAGACAACATGAGTGACAAATCAGGGGCTCCTGAAGCCCGGTCGCAAGAAGAATCGCTACCCACCATTGAAAAAAATACAAAAATCATAAAAGATGGTCAAGCCGAAATTGAAGTAAGTGACATCTCACAAGCCAAAGCAACAATCGACGGTATCGTCAAAAAAAATAATGCCTATTATGAATTAGACGAATTTAGTGCCAATGATTACAGCAGCAATTACACACTCAAAATAAGAACCAAAGCCGAACATTTTGATGCTCTTGTTCATTCCATACTAACCCTGGGCAATGGTGCCACCATCAAGCACAAAAACATCAATGCCAGGGATGTGACTATGGAATACATAGATACTGAAAGCAGGATGAAGAGTGCCAAAGCCTATGTCGTGAGATACAAAGACTTACTTTCCAAAGCCTATACCATCAAAGATATACTTGAATTGGAAAACATCATACAGCAAAAGCAAGCGGAAATAGAATCCTTTGAAGGCCGATTGAAATATATGACTGACCAGGTTTCTTACAGTACCTTATCCTTGACCTTGACCCAAAAACACGAATACTTTGCGGAAGAAACAAAAATGCATTTTGGGCAGAAGCTAACAAATGCTGTGAAGCAGGGCTTAGACGTATTGCTGTCAATCCTATTGGGCATAGTTACATTGTGGCCATTTGTATTAATTGTCAGCCTCATTTATGTGTTTAGAAACAGGCTATTTTGGTGGAGGAAGTAATAATAACAATTACTTCATTTAACCAATTTGATTGATTTGGAATTATAATTTCCATCTTCAATGCTGAGAATGTATATGCCAGGAGACCAGGTGCTACAATCAAAACTGATCTTACCTTGCTGCTTGGTTTTTGAGATAATTGACCTGCCGTAAATATCAGAAATGGTGTAATTATAATTAGAATTGTTTTCTGGCAAATCAAGATTGACTAAATCAATAATTGGATTAGGATATACCTTGATTTCATTTTGATGGTCAGACAAGTCAGTCACAGGTACGGTCTTGTCCTTTATGATAAGTCTGTAAATACAATCTTGGCCTTCAATACAACCACTTGCGTCTGTCTTTACAAGAAAAACTTCATCATAGTTATTAAATGAATTGGTATGAGATCCTGAAGCGATGATATTGCCTTCATCATCTTCTGCAAGATTGGTAAGGAAGACACCATCGAGCTTATCATCCAGGCTGTCAAGTACATTGTACCTTCGTTCCCAGAGCATTTTACCATCCTCCGTCATGCGAAATAGGTAGCCATCATAGTAGCCTTTGAAGATGTAGCCGCTTCCGATGATATCTCCATTTTTTGCAATCTGAATATCTGAGATGGTGAATTGTTCTTTGGGATTAACGAAGTTAGATGGCCAGTCATATGTCCATTTCAAATTGCCTGCATCACTTGTTCTGACCAATTGGGGTGTATTGTTTCCATTGGGTACAGCATCTGACTGCCATGCCGTAAAGATCAAATCATTTTCCTTGTTTATTGCCAATGCCATTGGTACAAATATTCCTCCATCGTCATTGTGGTCATAATTAAATGCATTTACTATTTCCCCCTCTTTATTTATAACAGTAATTCTTCTGGCATCAAGATTTGGTCCCTTTGGCCATTGTCGATTAAATGAAATGAAATAAAGATTGCCATCATTTCCTTGAGTTATATCAAACATTCCATTTTGATAATTATTAGGAACTCTATACTCAATAAACTTACCTACATCACCATTAAGTTTTATCCATTGAATTACGCCAGAAACAGTATCATCAAGCATTATCGCCCAACCATAAAACAATAGAGTATCTTTATAAAGTATACTCCCTTCTAATCCATTACTTTTAACATTGTACAGATTCAATGGCGTGCTTACATAACCAAGACTGTCTCCTGAGTTTTTATTCACTAGTATTACTTGAAATAGATTTTCAACACCCTTTTTATTGTGCGAAGAAATTAAAAGTTCATTATTACTTATGTTCATTGTATTGTCATTGCCGATACTGCTCCAAGGGAATGATTTCTTCCATTCTATATTGCCGAATCTATTAAGCTTAGCAACATTTGAACATTTTTTTGGGCATAAGCCAGCAATGTTTAAATAAATTTTATCCTTCTCAATCAATTGACTAAATGAACTTCCTCTATTATTATCCAATAAATTAAATCTCTTAATAAAAGTAGTCGGCTGTCCAACTACTTTTACTGATATATAAAGAAAAAAATAGACTATCAAATGGTTTTTCATTTAACCATTTTTAGGGTTTTTATATTTTTGTTTCCGCTATCTATTGAAATGATATATACACCATGAGACCAGTCACCACATTCAATGGTGTGATTTCCCATTTGTTTTGAACTTTCGTCAATAACTCTTCCATAAATGTCATAAATGGTACTTGTATATTGTGTTTTAGCATCTGAAATTTCAATATTAATTTTATCTAGAATTGGGTTAGGATGTACATCCACAAACAGAAAGTCATCGCTTCTTTCGCGGTTTTCCGGGGCTTGATGTCTTATAATACTAGGTAGTATTACTTCACCTGTAAGAATATAATACAGTCCTCTTGCATACCCTGCCATTGGGTGATTTTTGGTAGTAATATTTAGCAATGTATTTTTATCTATCGCTGAAAGCGTGAATGCTGAACTAAGAACCAATCTTTGAATGTTAATACGTTGTATTTTTACAAAATCTATGGCTTCTTCACTATTATCGCTTAGATTATCAAGTAGGTTAGACGCTAATGGATAATCCGCATCAATTATAGCCATACTAATAATATCGGCTTTTTCTTTCAATCGTGAAGAGTTGATTATGTCCGGTTGTGGCGTAGGTGCATCTGGCCTGCAATTAAACAATTGCAATTTAAGCAACCTTAGCTTGCACGCATTGAGAAATCTTAAAATATTGGCCTTGTTGGTTGGGCTTATTGATACAGTGCTTGTTGTCAAGTTTATTTCATTTTGTACTGAAAGTATATAACTTTCGATTTCAGCACATGTCAGTTTTTTGCTAGGGTAACAATAATTCCATCTTACAGTTGGGGTTATAGGTGTTCCAGATCCACCACATATTTCTGTTGGTCTTGAATCGGCAAATGCTTCAGTGTATATGCTGCCTGTGATAGGGTCAAAACAATTATTAACTGCCAAAGGGTCTTTAAAATATTCGAAATTATTCGTCACAGCAATTATGTCTGGAACTCCGTTTTTTGTAAAGCAATTCCCAGCGCCTACATTCGAGTTACCCATTTGAATAAAAACTGATCCTTCCAAATATAGGTCGCCTGCACCTGTGGAAAAACAATTTTGTAGTGATTGGTATAGGCTGTTATCTCCTTGAGTCTGAATTCCTACAAGCGTTGAAGAAAATAGATTATTTATGTGGAGATTGGTATTGCTGCCTGCTGCATTGACTATTGCACCTCCATAGGAATTTATAAAATTATTGTTTTCTGTATTGAACTGATTGTCACCATCAATAAGCATACCATATTCCTTTCCTGAAAAATCATTTCTTCTTAATGTATATCCATCGATAGATCCGCCTTGGGCTAAAAAATCTATTTGATTGTTAATGAATGTATTGCCTTCAATAACGGCATTGCCATAATGTGGGTTTGAACTTGGTAAAAAAATTCCGCTATAACAATCTTTAAAAGTAGATTCTTTAACTTCTAATTCCCCTGATTGCTTTTGAATACCTCTAACACAATTTTCAAATCTAGAATTTAATACTTTTAAATTTGCATATTCAATTCTTAATCCTGTTATTGAATTTTTTATTAAACAATTATCAATTGAAATATTTCCTCTACTAAGAGCTACTGCATCACCTATAATTGTACTTGGATTAGATTCGAATTCTGAATTCTCTATTTTGAAATCTACAAAATTTGGGGCACCAAAAGAGTAAATACAAAAACCCCTTGGAGAGTAAAAGATGTTTTTTGCCTGAAAGTTATTCCCTAGTTTGGTGAAATTTGGATCTTCAATGGCTAGAATGTTCCCCGAAGCTGTGCTTATAGTATTGCCATAAAAGGAGTTATCTTTTGTATGGTCAAGTTCTGAAATATGCATGAAATGAGAGCCCTCGTTATTGAATAAAATTACATTGTTATTGGTAAACTTTATTGATCCACCTTTAATATGAAATACTTCTGGACTATCATCAAAAATTGTAGTCATACAGTTACCCTCAAAAATAAATTCAACTGGCATAACAATATAAGCCCAACTTGGTCCACCACTTACTGTTTTTGGTCTAAATCCAGATGTATAATCTTTAAAAAGAATTTCACAATCGTAAAATTCTAATTTGCCTGGATTGTTATAGATAAAAGTATTATCTATTTCTACAATACATCTTTCAAATTTCATAGAAGAATCAAACTCATTGCCACTCTTTATAACAATATGTTTTTCAAAAAAAGTCGAATTACTTAAAAGACTAGTTTTTGAATCAATAGTCAACTTCGTGAAGTTTAAATTGCGATAAGTGATACAATTCTGTTGGCAAAAACTAATATGAGCCGTAGATATTAACAATATTAAAATTAAAAGATTGCTTTTCATGGTGATAATTATTATTTAAAATTAATGAAAAAATCTCAAATTATTCAAAACCTAAAAATTATTTTTTCTAAGAACCTGTTATTAAAATGCAATTAGTCTTTTTTAAGACAGTTTTGATTTAAATTAGAATATAAAACATGATCTCAAACAATCTATGATTTTAAGTCTTTTGCCCCTATTTCACCCAAGACCAACCTTCACTGCCGATACACCGGCAGGAGTCCTTTTATATATAAGGTCTCCTATCTGTAATGTAACGTATTATGAGATGTAGGTGATCAGACAAACAAAGGCGTAGAAAAGGTCTTTGGAGTTTTTGTTTTAAACTAAAGCACCATTTAGACAAAAATAACGAAATGTATATGGTTTACGAATTAAATATTCAGACAAATATATGCAGGGTAAAACTCTGTTAACTCTGCAATGTATTTGTTTGACTAAATAAAGTAGATAATTTTTTTAATAATAATTTGCACAACATTTGTCGACTTTGTGCAATATTATTTAATCTTCTTATTAACCAATTGATTTATCAAAATCAATCATACTCCAATCATATTTAAATAAACCTCTGATAGATCTAACTCTCTGATATTTAAATATGTATCCTGTTATTATGATAATTACTCCAATCAAGGTCAATGGTTTTATAATGATAAAACAGGAAAAATGATCTATCAGTAAAAAAGATAAGCCTATTATCATAGTATTCCTTTCTTTTGAAAGGTTATTTTGACCAAAATACTTTTGAATGAACAATGAATAAAATAACATACAACCCCCAAAAACTATGCAAGCATAGTAAGCAGTATCTTGAAAATGTTTAGAGAACCACAATAAAGCCAAAGAACTAAGCAGTAATATATTTTTAAAAGAAATCATCATAACTTAATTTTTAATTTAACCACAATGCCAACAGCAAAAAATGTTGTAAGCTCTTTCTGCAGCATTAGCAAGTGCTAAGGGACAAACTACAACAATCTCACATCCTGCTGCAATCTCAAGGGCACTAACACCTACATTCCAAGCTACAAATCCAAAACTACATTTTCTGGAACTTGCATTTACTCCTAAATCTCGATAAAGTTTGTCAACTAAACCCAATTCTATCGCTCTTTGAGCCAAGCATTCTTTAAGTACCTCACTATTTTTAGCTTGGGATACTACTTGACTAAAATATGGATTAGTTACTAATTGTATGTCGAACCGCAATTCATTTGCTGCAAACTCAACTGTTTTTGGATTCATGGATTGAAATATTTCGTAATTCTGTTCGAAATTTGGATTTGATAATACTTTTTGTTACTAATGTAAACGAATTTTTCAGGAAAGAGTCTATTTGCATTTGGGTTACATATTGGAAATTGCAAGGTGTTACTGACTCTGACTGGCTTTCTTGTTCATAGGTGACGTTATCACTTTGGCAAGAAAAAAGTGCAAGGGAAAAGACCAGGAAGATTTTAAAGAAAATTAATTTTTGCATAAAAAAATTTAGTGTTAATAAATTAATCATTTTTCTGACTAAAATGATTCTCCGAAAGATTAAAATAAACTAATTTAAATTAAACCTTTTATTTAATTTTCTTATTAATCTGACTTTATTATTAAATTCAAGTATTTTATCTTATTGATTTTTACCACAATAAGAAAATAATTCCATGAAATTCATCAATATTATTAACCTTAAAAATTTATTCTTTATTCTTAATTTGAACATTTATTTAATTACAAAAACTACCTTACCTCACAATACAACATTTTTTTATCCCCAAGATAACCCTCCAGCACATCCCCTATTTTCACCGCCGACACACCGGCCGGAGTACCAGTATAGATAAGGTCTCCCACTTGCAAGGTAAAGTATTGAGAGATGTAAGTGATCAGGTAATCAAAGTCAAAGATAAGGTCTTTGGAATTTCCTGCCTGAACCACGGCACCATTTTTAGTAAGTGAAAACAGTATGTTTTTCAAATCACCAATTTCACTTTTTTGTACAAAAGAACCAATTACGGCACTATTGTCAAAAGCCTTGGCAATCTCCCATGGATGGCCTTTGTCTTTGAGCTGATCTTGTAGGTCTCTGGCTGTAAAGTCTATGCCAAGGCCTATTTCATCATAGTACTCAGGAGCAAATTTTGGATTTATATGTTTGCCATTTTTTTTGACTTTCAACACAAGCTCTATTTCGTGATGGATGTTGCTGCTAAAGTCTGGATGATAGAATGGCTTTCCATCGGGTAACAATGCCGTAGATGGTTTCATAAAGATAAGTGGTGACTTTGGCACTGGATTGTTGAGCTCGTTGGCGTGATCGATGTAGTTGCGGCCTATGCAGATGATCTTCATTGATTGTGATTTTAGTAATTGGTGTTGAATTTTTCAGTACAGTCGATCTCCTCCAGATCGCTAAGGTTGTCGATGAGTATGTGGCCGCAGTAAGGATTAAACAATGGCACTTTCCAATATGCTTCAATAAATATATACTCAAAATCGTCCTTAGAAATTATTTTAAAGTCATATCTTTTCCATGTTTTGTTTTCAATAATTTTTGTTGCGATGAACATTTCGTCTTTTCTGCACTCTTGATTACTACCCCATATTCTCAAAACACAAGGCTTTGTGTAATTAATATCCTTACCTGTTAATCTTGATTTGCTGAGATAGCTTCCGCCGATCGATATGTCCATGCTTAGCTTATAGCACTTTCCCTTTTTTATTTGCAGTGATAACTTTTGGGCAATAGATTCATGAGTTTCATTGTCCCTTACTACCATACCTAAAAACTTATCTCCATCAGATGCCATTTTTACAACATAAAATAATTTAAACTCATTGCTGTCTGAATGTATATCAGGTGGAGATTCGCCTGGAAAAAGATATTCACCACAATCATACCAACTATCTTTCCAAAGTGAATTTGGCTCCTCAAACGATTTATTTCGCAATAAAATTTTATTTTGTGAATAAGCCACCGTCATGTTAAATAGAAAAATATAGATTAAGTGTTTCATATAAATTTTCCTGCGTTCTATTGAATTTTATTCACTTCATTTTTTACCACTTCCAGTTGATAGCCCATGCGTGCAGCCAACGCCTGCATCATTTCTATCATGGTGTTCTGCTGCGTTGATGCTTCTTTTAAAACTTCATTGTTGCTGGCTACTTTTTTTATAAATTCTTTGGCCTTGCTGTTAATCTGATTGTAATCCTCCGGTTTAAAACTATTGAACATGCCTTCTTCTACATCAAAATAATCCAGCGTGTGGTCAATGGATAATATTTCAATCGGCGGTATAGGTCCTATAAAAATTTTCTTCAGTTTGCCATCTACCTTTACGTTGAGCTTCTTTATGTCGTATCCTGCACTTACCTTAGCATTCACTCTAAGCAAGGCTTTCTTTCTCAAAAAACTCCAGTCGTAATTGTAATAGTCTTTGTAAGAATATATCTCCGATAAGTGGGCCTCTACTGTGATGAGCTTTGCCACTTTTTCTATTTTTTCTACTACGATGCTGCTATTCTCTTCTTGCTTTATGGATGGTGTCCATAGTTTACCTCCCCAATATATGCCTATCAAAAGAGCAATAGCGGCTACTGCTATGTATAAAACTATTTTATTGATAAAATTCATCCTTTGCACAAATTAAAAGCAAAGTTAATACTATATTTGTATATCAAGAGAATCAAAAATTTTGCCATGGCACAAAACGAGGCTATACCTATATTCAATAAACAGGTGTTGAATAAATACAATTTGTACAACAGTCTGTTTTTGCGGCTTCCTTATGAAAAAATCAAAAGCATTGGCATCCTTATTCCCATACTTTCTTCCTTTGGAAGAGCTCAGCTAGACAAAGGAAAATCTCCTTTAGAGATTGTAGATCAGTTTTTTACCAAATTTACAGAAATTACAGATGAAGCAGCAAAGATTGATTTTATGCTTAAAGTCATTCAGTACGTAGAAAGACAAGTAGTCCTTTTTGATAGTGTCGAAGATGCTGCATTTGGCAAGTTACAAACCTACACTGAAACTTTGTCTTTAGACGAAGCAATAAAATATGCTGTCAATGATGGAAGGTCCGAAGCATTGATCAGTTTTCTCTCTGATTTTTCAGTGCGCCTTGTGTTTACTGCACATCCTACACAGTTTTATCCGCCTACCGTCCAATATATATTGCATGATCTCAAGGATGCTATAAAATCCGATGATGTGGACAATATAGATATTATACTACAACAGCTAGGCCAAACACCTTTTTTCCATAAAGAAAAACCGAGCCCTATCGACGAAGCGAATAGCATCATCTACTATTTGAGGTATGTATATTATGATAGCATTGGCACACTTTATACAAATCTGTTGAAATTAGTGCCTGCCTTGAATGAAAACATCAATTACGCTTTGTTTAAAATCGGCTTTTGGCCCGGAGGTGACAGAGACGGCAATCCATATGTCACAAGTGAAGTCACCGCTGAAGTCGCGAATAACCTTAAACAGACATTGATTAAATGTTATTACAATGACATAAAAAAACTAAGGAGAAAAATCACCTTTAGAGAAGTGACCGAACTGCTCAAAGACACCAGTGACACTTTGTATAGTAGTATTTTTAACAAAGATGCAATCTGCGATTATAAAAAGATAACTACCACTCTTGAGGCGGTATGTCGTTTATTGGAAAACAATTTCAATAGTTTGTTTTTGGAAGATGTCAAGCTTTTATTAATAAAAGTGAATGCTTTCAAACTTCATTTTGCTACGCTCGATATAAGGCAAGACAGTAGCATACATCGCATTGTCGTCAATAATATCACAAACAAATACTCCCTTGTGGTTCCGCCAGTACTTGACTTTGCTGCCTTTGATGGTATCACCAGTGAAACTTTGTTGAGCATAAAACAAATACGGGAAATTCAGTCACAAAATGGCGAAGAAGGATGCAATAGATACATCGTCAGCAATACCGAATCTTCTGAGGACATCACGAGCGTAATCCAATTGTTCAAATGGTGTGGTTATGTTCCTGAAGACATTCATGTAGATTTTGTACCCCTGTTTGAGACAATTACAGGTCTCAATGCCGCCTTAAAAATAATGACCGATTTGTTTGAAGACAAATCTTACTCGTGTCACCTAAAGCAAAGAAACAATACCCAAACCATTATGCTGGGATTTTCTGATGGGACAAAAGATGGTGGTTACCTCAAAGCCAATTGGGAAATATACAAGACCAAAATGGTTTTGACTTCTTTATGCGCAAAATACGCTATCAAAGTTATTTTCTTTGATGGTCGAGGTGGTCCACCGGCAAGAGGTGGTGGCAAGACACAGCGATTTTATGCGTCACAAGGCAAAAACATCTCCAATAATGAGATTCAACTCACCATACAAGGCCAGACCATCACCAGCATGTACGGCAACAATGACCAGTATATGCACCATTGCAGCCAACTACTTTTGGCAGGAATCAACAATGCTATTAAAGATCAAACCGATACGGTATGGACAAAAGAGACTATAGATCTAATGAATGAACTGGCTGACTTGAGTTATAAAAAATACAGCGATTTAAAAAACCACCCACAATTTCTTCCTTATCTGGAAAACAGAAGTACTTTAAATTATTATGCCAAAGCAAACATAGGCAGCAGGCCCGGCAAAAGAAACAGTACACAGGAATTAAAATTCTCCGACCTCAGGGCCATATCATTTGTAGGTTCTTGGAGTCAATTAAAACAAAATGTGCCTGGGTTCTTTGGTATAGGAACTTCTATCGAAGTACTTAAATCTCAAGGCAGGTATGCTGAAATTAAAAATTTATACAAAACATCTGCCTTTTTTAAAACACTCCTGCTCAATAGTATGATGGCCCTTGAAAAAAGCTACTATGCACTTACCGCTTATCTGAAAGCAGATGAATTGTTTGCAGATTTTTGGCAAATCCTCTTTGATGAATATTCTTTAACAAAACAACATTTGCTCGACTTATCAGACCAATCTTACTTGATGGAGGAAGAGCTGCTATCAAAGGCTTCAATCAATGTAAGGGAGGAAATTGTATTGCCTTTGCTTATCATTCAACAATATGCCTTGCAAAAAATAAATGCCGGAGAATCAAATAGAGAGATTTATGAAAAAATTGTTACCCGGTCACTTTTTGGAAACATCAACGCAAGCAGAAATTCAGCTTAAAATAAATACACCTTTTTTTAAAAAATTGTACTATTTTTAAACCCATTGCAAAAAGGCATTCTTTAAAAGTATTTTTGCTTAATTGTTATAAAAAAAAGGAGCGTTTTCGCTTTTTTTGAGGTCTTAAGAGAAACAACAACTACGCTATTCTTTAATTCTAAATGTAGGTTTTTTAATAAAAACACCGTTTTGTCTTAACTATTTTGATTTTAAAAATTATCAGCCATGCGAAGAATATTATGTCTATTGTTTTTTCTGCCTTTCACGAGTCTTATTGCCCAACAGCCTTATACAGATTACATTGGAGCTGGCCACAACAAAGGAATAGTGGTCACCACTAGTAGCGACGAAGAAAGAACCGACTTCAGCAAGCAAGGGCATGGTGGTAAAACCATCTCCGGCAATGGCCTCAATGGCAAACTCAATGAGGCTTCAAGGTTTCTGTACCAGGCCTCTTTTGGGTATACGGAAAAAGAAGCCAAAAGAGTCCTGGAACTAGGCTTTGAAGAGTGGATAAATGAACAACAAACCATACCCTCAAGCAACGTCTTGATGCAAGCCGATAGCTTTGTAAAGATTTTATACGATTTTTATATTGCCGCCGGAGAAGATCCTGATGACATACAGTCTACGCCCGGGTGGCAACATTTTAGGTATGGATGGTGGAATAGCGCAATCAATGGAAAGGATCAACTCAGACAACGCATTGCCTTCGCTTTAAGCCAAATTTTCGTTATCTCTGATGAAACCGATCTTGGCGGCCAAGCCAGAGGCATGGCAGCCTACCACGATATGCTGGCAAAACATGCTTTTGGCAACTTTAGAGACTTGCTGCTTGAAGTGACTCTAAATCCATGTATGGGTTTCTACCTGAGTCACCTCAATAATCCTAAAGAAATTCCGGATGAAAATATCCATCCTGACCAAAATTATGCCAGAGAAATAATGCAACTTTTTACCATTGGGCTCTATCAACTCAATGACGATGGCACAAGAAAAGTAGACAGCAGCGGCAATTTTATTCCTACTTATAACAATAATGATATCGCTGAAATGGCAAAGGTTTTTACCGGCCTGGGTATCGGTACTCCGCTTGATAGTATGGATTTGTATTTTGGCCGTGGCTTATATGGTTCTGATATGACCCAACCCATGAAAATGTATGAAGAATGGCATCAGCCGGGTGAAAAAAAATTAATAAACAACACGGTTATTCCGGAAGGCCAGGATGGTATTAAAGACATCGAAGACGCCATTGATATGCTATTTAATCATCCAAATACACCACCATTTATTTGCAGGCAATTGATCCAGAGATTGGTCACTTCCAATCCATCTCAGGATTATATTTCCAGAGTAGTAAGTGTATTCAAGAATGATGGCAATGGTGTCAGAGGCAATTTTTTTGCGGTGATTAAGGCCATCTTGCTTGATCGTGAAGCAAGAGAATGCGCCTCTTTAACAGAGGATAATTTTGGCAAAATGTCAGAACCTGTGCTTCGCTACACCAATTTTCTTAAAGCGCTTGGTGTAATCGGAAATTCCAATTATTTTTTCAATCATGCGTATAACTTTCAAATGTCTACTTTCCAGCATCCCTATTCTTCGCAAAGTGTATTTAATTTCTATCCACCGGATTATTCGCCTAATGGCAAAATAAATGACGAAGGCTTGGTTGCTCCTGAGTTTAAACTTTTGAACTCGCTTACTACACTTTATTACCCAAATGTTGTGTTTGGTTGGACCTATTATGAATACAGTATAAACAATTGGGAAGATGACTATTTTTATTCTTCTTCCAATGCTTCAAAATTCTTCGAAAGTGCACACGATGATGAA
The DNA here is from genome assembly GCA_043755305.1 of Saprospiraceae bacterium. Lineage (GTDB taxonomy): Bacteria > Bacteroidota > Bacteroidia > Chitinophagales > Saprospiraceae > JADKBO01. Next base: position 2,597 of record JAYUTD010000322.1, on the reverse strand, counting down.
GTTTTGATCAATCAGCTGGATATTATTTTTACCAATGGTTCCATGAGCTCAGAGACTCGAAATACAATTAAAGAGGCTATAAAAAATATGGTTCCAACCCTTGACGGAGCTAAAAACAAAATTAACATGGCCTTATACCTTACTTTGATAAGTCCGGATTTCATCATCAAAAAATAGCATAACCATGTCATACTATAAAAACTCAAGAAGAAATTTTTTAAAGGTTGCAAGTTTGGTAGGAGCTGGTTTATCCACGGGAACCACCTCTTTATTTAACCTGCGAAATCTTGGCGCTGCTACAAAATTAAATACTGCTTTAAAAGGAGACTATAAGGCTATGGTCTGTCTTTATTTTGACGGAGGAGCCGATTCGTTCAATATGCTTATCCCTACATCGCCCGATGAATATGGCCTATATGTAAATGCCCGGTCCAATCTTGCGCTTAAGGACACCGAGACTTTGCCCCTGTCTCCTGTCAATGTAGGCGGCGTGCCTTATGGCCTGCACCCATCTCTTGCGGGTATGAAGTCAATGTTTGACAGTGGCAATCTTTGTTTTCTCAACAACGTAGGCACCCTTGTAAATCCAACAACCAAGCAGCAATTCTACAATGAAGAAGTGCCTGTACCCCTTGGATTGTTTTCGCATTCTGACCAAACCAATCAATGGCAGACTGCGGAGGTCAGAGAGCGTTTGTACAAGGGATGGGCCGGCAGAATCTCTGATTTGTTGTATGATACCAATACCAATGATAAGATCTCTATGAATATATCATTTAGTGGAACCAACACCTTTCAAAGCAGTGAAAAAAATGTAGAATATGCTGTTGATTCTAATAACAGTGCCGGTCTTACGGGATATGAAGATATGTATGGGTGGGGCATAGAAAGAAGAGCAGCTGTAAATAAAATGTTGTCCACTTCGTTTACCGATCCGTTTAAATCCACCTACCTCAATTCTTTCAAAAATTCGCTGGATGCAAGCTTAGAATTTCATGCTGCTATAGATGAAGTGCCCGAATTTGCTACGACTTTCAGTGATGATGGTCTTTCACGAGATTTTAGTATGGTAGCCAAAATCATTGCTGCAAGAGAAAAACTCGGCTTCAATCGACAAATATTTTTCATCAATTATGGAGGATGGGATACACACGACGAATTACTCAATAAACAAAGAGACTTGTTTAATGAAGTGGATAAAGCCCTCTCTGAATTCAATGGGGTATTAAAAGAAATAGGTATGCATGATTCAGTACTTACATTCTCTATGTCGGAATTTGGGCGGACGCTAGGCTCAAATGGCAACGGCACCGACCATGCATGGGGCGGTAATGTTTTTGCTATGGGCGGCCCGGTCAATGGCAATCGATTTTTTGGCCAGTATCCATCCATGGTCTTAGACGGTGACCTTGATGTGGGTGGTGGAGTCCTGATTCCTACTACGCCAAACGACCTCTATTTTGCAGAATTGGCCCTTTGGTTCGGGGTACCTAAGTCAGAACTTAATACCGTATTTCCAAACCTTAATAACTTTTATGCCTCATCGTCTGCAGACGCTCCACTTGGCTTCTTAAAACTTTAAAAACTACCATCAATGAAATCTATCCTTACTTATATTGTCACTATACTTTGTTTTAGCAACATTAATGCACAATGTTTTCCTGATCAGCATAGCACTTCGTGGTATGACAGCTGGACATCCTGTTTGACTAACCCTTCTCCAAATAAGCTGAGAAGCGATGGTCATTGGATACTATACGGCCTTGGCCACAATTACTTGCTGGGCACATCTCATTGGTGGAATGGCAATGAAGCTAATGCTACTAAAAATGGCATTAAAAAATTCATTATTGATGTGTCTGTTGACGGTCTTAACTGGGAAGAAGTGACAACAGTTGAGCTGCCCCAAGCAAGTGGCTTAAACAACTATGAAGGTGTTGATGGTCCGGATCTAAATAAGATTCCGGCAAGGTATATTTTGCTAACTGCCATTGAAAATTATGGTGGATCCTGTTATAGTTTAGGCGAGATGAAAATCAATGTTGAGCTTAATACAAAAACGATAGAACAAACTACAGACAACTATTGTGTAGATGTAAAACTATTTCCCAATCCATTTCAATACACCACCAATATCTCTGTTCAATCAAATTGTGGCGCAAAGGCCATGCTCCATATAGAAGATGCTCTTGGAAGAGTTGTTTCTTCGTATGTTTTGGACAACAAGGCAGAGCAAAACATAGAATTCAATGGCAGACATTTGGCCACAGGTATCTATTTTGTCAAAATTCAAAGTGGCAATGAGGTCACAACCAAAAAATTGATGAAAATTGAATAGGCCTGTCTACAAGATTAAATAAACAAAATATTAGTAATATTGGCATAGCCATATTTATACATTTCCATATAATGTTTGGCGTGAAATGTAAAGACACTCTCTTGAGTTAAAAACCCAAAGCATTGTCTTCAAACAATAGTGCAGTAATAAATTTGCGCTGAGTTTTTTAGCTGTCCTTGAGACAAGCCGATAAAATAATTTCATTACTTGTATTTTCTTTTTTAACTTCACGTTTAAATCATTCCATTATGAAAATACA
>JAYUTD010000321.1:0-4187 GCA_043755305.1 Saprospiraceae bacterium | reverse complement strand
TATCATATCCAAAGTACTCTGTGATGTATTTTTCATACACACCAAGTTTGTCATTATGGAAAGCCCTGGATGTCAAGGTCAGCTCTTTTGCTTGTGTAATCAAAGCATCAATAATTCTTGGGTGGCAATGTCCCTGATTGACTGCAGAATAAGAAGACAAAAAATCGAAGTATTTTTTTCCATCCACATCCCATACATATACCCCTTCGCCTTTGGCAAGCACCACAGGAAGCGGGTGGTAGTTGTGCGCTCCATACTTGTCTTCCAATTCAATAAAAGCCTGGCTAGATATAATGGTTGTTGTCATCTTGTCTTCATTTTATGCAAAGATACTATTTTTTGGTCATTTGGCTTCACACCAATCTTGCTAAAATGCTATAGAATTTATTTTTCAATGCCCATTAAAACAGTCAGGGAAGTATGGTTTTAATGATTTATAGATACCGCCATGAAGCTTTTTTAAATTTTGTATTATTGGATAAATCTATTGAGACATCCAATGAAAGACATAACGATTTTCATTAATATATGCCGGAATAATACGTTGGTATGCAACACCGGCTTTAGGTAAAACAATAGTCCGGAGTATTGTGGGACCCAATTATATTATCTTATTTCTTAAATTGTAAGCAATTGATATAATTTGCTTTATATTCAACAGTACAAGGTATTGGGAATAATAATAAATGAAGTTCACAAATAAAAGAAGAAGTCTATTGAAGACAAAATGGTAAGGATAAATATAAAAAAATTACCTTTGCAAAAAAAAATCAACCATGCCACAATCAAATAGGAGGAAATTTATCCAACAATTTGCTATCATAGCAGTAGGAGCAAATTTGATAAACCTCGATGATAAGGAGAAAAAAAACAATCAGTTTGTCCACCACGTATTTTTTTACTTAAAGGAAAATACAGCGGACAACAGAGAAAAATTAATTGAAGGGCTGAGAAAGCTAACTAAAATACCCCAGATTAAATCTTACAACATTGGGGTTCCATCTAAATCAGACAGAGACGTGGTGGTCAAAGATTACTCTATTTCCTGGCTTACCTATTTCAGAGACTCAAAAGCTGAAACTGAGTACCAAAAAGATCCTGTGCACCTTAAATTTATTGAAGACTATTCTTATCTGTGGAATACAGTAAAGGTATATGACTCAGAGGCAGTACTATTTAAAATGTAATATTTTTTAATTAAACCAAAACTACTAAAACATAAATATGAGCAAAGGATTATTAGCTGGAAAAAAAGGAATAATATTTGGTGCACTGGATGAGCATTCGATTGCATGGAAAGTGGCATTAAAAGCTACAGAAGAAGGCGCTGAAATCGTATTAACCAATGCGCCTGTTGCTATGAGGATGGGTCAGATCAATGAATTGGCATCAAAGTGCAATGCGCAAGTAATTGGAGCGGATGCTACCTCTGTAGAAGATCTTGAAAACCTGATCAAAGAATCTATGGTGATTTTCGGAGGTAAAATGGATTTTATACTTCACTCTATTGGCATGAGTGTCAACGTGCGTAAAAAGAAAGAATACACAGACCTGAATTATGAATGGATGATGAAATCGATGGATGTGTCAGCCATTTCATTTCATAAATTGATGCAAGTGGCTATGAAGATGGATGCCATGAATGAATGGGGTAGTATTCTTGCACTGACCTACATAGCAGCACAAAGAACCTTTCCTGACTATAGTGAAATGGCAGAAGCAAAAGCGCTTTTGGAGAGTTTTGCACGATCATTTGGCTACCATTGGGCAAAAAAAGCGCATGTCAGGGTCAATACCATATCTCAATCTCCAACGATGACTACCGCCGGTACAGGGGTTAAAGGATTTACGGATTTCTTTGGGTATGCAGACAAGATGTCGCCTTTGGGCAATGCCAGTGCAGAAGCTTGTGCCGACTACTGCCTGACCTTATTTTCTGATTATACTAAGATGGTCACCATGCAGAATCTATTCCATGATGGCGGATTTAGCAGCATGGGCATGGCTCCTGAAGTGCTGGAATAAAATAATAAGGCTTTGTATTACTAAATAAAATTTTCAATTGTAATCAATTGATAAACAGTATTTTTGTATGTGGTACTAACACAATTTAATTTTTTATATTTAATTTATTTCTATATAATCGCCCAATTGTTTGGAAAACCAGAGTTAAGTTGTATATTTGTGTTTTAATCCATGTACATATCTGTATCAATGTCCAATGTTAAAGGACATTAAATTTCACCTATTTTTTTTGAATTGATTTATTTCAATTAGAAAACTACAATATTTCTTAACTAAACACAATTGTCTCTTTTATGAAGGATGCAAAATATGTATTTAACGAAAAGACGCTGCAATTTGAAAAACATACTAACTCCAGAAAGCAAATTTTAGTCAAGTTTTCAGGTATTGGCTTGGCTATCATTTTTACCTCTGTTTCATTGTTTTTGATAGGAATGAAAGTGTTTCCTTCTCCAAATGAAAAAGCATTGTATTCAGAAGTAGATTTGTTGAAATCTCAAATAAAGTCTATGGACAGAGATTTTAGCAAAATGGCGGAAGGTTTACAGACTATTCACGATAAAGACAATCAGGTACACAGGTTGATTTTTGGTGTTAAGCCTATCGATGATGGTGTATGGAAAGGGGGTGTGGGTGGACACGACAAATATGCTTACCTTAACTCGTATAAAAATTCAGGCGATTTTTTGAAAAACCAACTTGTAAGGGTTGATGCTTTAAAAAGACAATTCGAAATTCAGCAAAAGTCACTGGATTCTTTATATACTATTGCATTAAAAAGAGAAAAAAGATTGGCTTCTGTACCTTCGATAAAACCTGTTCAGGCCGATAAGTTAAAAAAGGATTTAGAGTACCTTTCGGGATTTGGTATTCGATTGCACCCGGTCCACAAAGTGAGAAAATTTCACAAAGGCATCGATTTTACTGCTCCGGAAGGAACTGCCATACAAGCAACTGGTGATGGCAAAGTAATCAAAGTGGAAAGAGGTGGAAGAGGTTATGGTAATAATGTAATTATAGACCATGGCTTTGGTTTTCAAACCCTTTACGGTCACATGCTTTCTATCAATGTAAGAGAAGGTGAGACCATTAAAAAAGGCCAAACGCTAGGTAAGGTTGGAAGCACAGGCACCAGTACAGCTCCACACTTACATTATGAGGTGCACATCAATGGTATTGCAGTAAATCCTATCAACTATGTGTTGGATGGGCTTACACCTAAAGAATACAAAGAACTAGTCATGAAGTCCGGTCAAGAAAACCAAAGCTGGGACTAGAAAGAATAAATTTTTATGATAAAAAATTGGAAAAGCCCTGCACTTGTGTAGGGCTTTTTTTATGTGGTCGAAAATCGGTGGTAAGGTAGTTTGGGTGACGACGAGTTCTTCAAATTGGATAGGTAATTCTTAACAGGTCGGCTATTATAAGTGCTGTTACTTTCTGCTTTTCCATTCATTAATACCTATTATGTATTCAGGTATTGTCATTTCTTCAATTTCCTTTTTTGCAAAAGATTCAGAATCTGTGGAGTTATGAGACACTAGATATTTTTTCATTCTTATTTGAAATAGCCAAGTATTAAAATCAAAAAAGTCGCTAGCGACCTTCTCAGATCCAATTAAATTTGGCAGTTTTAAAGTTGCAGAAAACCAAGATCTAATGCATTTTATAAGTTCTAAAGGAGTATCATTATGGTTTTTAATATCAAATCCATTGATATCAGAAATTGCTTTCATATAATCATATTTTTTACTTTCAAGTATAAGCGATCTTTTGTCTGCAAAGTCTTTGTTGAATTTTCGAAGTCCGAAATCTATTCCAAGTTCGAAAGGCATATTTAAACGGTAAAACTCGTCAATATTTTTTGATTGTAATCTTGAAAGGTCATGTATTGAATAGCGGGATTCCATGATTAATTGAACAATTTTATCGAGTCTTGGTTGCCCTGAGTCTGAACTTTCAAGGCTAATTCTCGGCGTGAATCCATAATAACAAATGGTAAAAATTAGCGTTTGTAAAAGGTCGAAGTACTTATCGTCAAATGGGCAGTTTACAAATATGTTTTTATGGTAATTTTTGTGTTTCACCATTGTTTACCCTTTAGCTGGAAAAGGATCTTTTCCATAAGTGCTTCTCTCTTGAACTAAGCCATTTTTTTTATG
>JAYUTD010000320.1:0-4189 GCA_043755305.1 Saprospiraceae bacterium | reverse complement strand
TCAATTTTGACACTTCAAAAGGAGCGGCCGACTGGATGCACGGCAATGCACTGGACTACAATAGCCAACTTGACCATATCCTGCTCAGTGTGCCTACTTTCAATGAACTGTGGATTATCGATCATTCCACTACCACGCAGCAGGCAGCCGGCCACAAAGGTGGGAAGTCCAACAAAGGCGGTGATTTGATATATAGAGTCGGCAATCCGGCGGCATACAAAAAAGGCACTGCGCAAGACCAGATCCTATACTATCCCCACGACTGCCATTGGATCCAGGACTTGCCGGTAGGGCACCCAGACTACGGCAAAATAATGGTGTTCAACAATCAAATTTCCACTACCTACTCTACCATTGAAAAATTTGATGCGCCGTGGAGCATGTACGATCTTGCCTACAACAAAGTCGACAATGTATGGTTGCCAAAAAGTTTTGCGAATACCATCACGCATCCCGGCCCCAGGCCTTTTGTATCCAGTGGCTTATCCAGTGCACAAATATTGCCAAACAACAACATACTTTTGTTGAGTGGCAGGCAGGGTTACATTGCTGAAATGACGGCCTCTAAAGAAATAGTATGGGAATACATCATCCCATTGAAGGCCGGCAAACCGGTAGCTACCACTGATGTATTGGCTGACAATGACAATGTCACATTCAGAGCATATAAGTATGCCGAAAATTATGCCGGGCTTGCCGGTAAGGTGCTGTCTCCCATAGGTTATATAGAAACCAATCCTGACCTTACGCTTTGCGACAAGTTGTCTGACGTAGACAATACAGATTTGCAAAGTACCAAGCTGTACCCCAATCCGGTAAGCCAGTACCTGTATGTAGAAAGAGGTGAGTTTACCTCCAAAGCGCAAGCTAGAATCATAGACTATACCGGTAAGGTGGCAATGCAGATAGCGTTGAAAGAATACACCACCTATATGGATGTATCACGATTAATGAATGGCCTGTATGTCTTATCTATCGATGGCGTGGCAAGCGGCAGGTTTATAAAGGAATGAGGCAATAGATAGATGGTTAATTTACTGTCGTTTATGCCTTCTTCGTCGATATTTTATGTTAAATAATCTATAATATCCCTATAATTCTGGCCGGTTGCTTAATTTTGGTTAAAATAATTAATTTAAAAAAAATGAAACAAATTGTAACAGTACTTATTCTGACTTTTGTGTCTATGGTTGCTTACAGTCAGACCGCAGATGAAATCATCAACAACCACATCAAAGCCATTGGCGGCGATAAGTGGAACAGCCTCAATACCATGTATGCAGAAATGAGCAGCGACATGGGCGGCATGAAAATACCCATTAAAACCTGGCAAGAGCACATGAAGGGTATGCGGGTAGAATTTGAAGTCCAGGGTATGACTGGCATTCAGGTAGTGACAGATAAAGGTGGCTGGTCATTGATGCCATTTCAAGGCCAGACAAAGCCGGAACCTACCAATGAAGAGCAATTGAAAAGTGCCAGAAGCCAATTGGATATTCGCGGCCAATTTTTAGATTATAAAGCAAAAGGATCTAGTGTAGAATACCTTGGCGAGGACGAAGAAGATGGTGTAGAAGTATATAAAGTAAAGTTGACTGACAAAGAAAAAACAGAAACAACTTATTTTATTGACAAATCTACCTACCTGTTGATTAAATCAGATACAAAGGCTAGTTTTCAAGGAAAGGAAATGGAAATGGTCACTAAGTTTTCCAATTACAAAGAAGTCAATGGGCTTACCATGGCGCACAGTGTAGATGGCCAAATGGGAAAAATCGATTTTGTGAAAATAGAAATCAACCCTACCATCGAGTCTACAAAATTTGACATGCCAGCGGACAAATAAAAACTAAAACTTATGAAACCAATTGTAAAAATAACCATGGCGGTACTTACTTTGCTGTCATTAGAAACCTATGGCCAAAAAATAACCTCTGCTACCATTGGTGACGTTACGGCCAGATCTATCGGCCCCGCTGTGATGGGTGGCCGCATCACCTGTATAGATGGCATCAATACCAGGCCAAAAGTGCTTTACGTAGGTGCTGCAGGTGGCGGTGTGTGGAAGACAGAAGATGCCGGCGTATCTTTCAAACCGATTTTTGACAAATACTGTCAGTCTATCGGTGCCTTAGACATTGACCAGGCCCACCCGGATACCGTATGGGTAGGCACAGGCGAAAGCAATATGCGAAATACTGTTTCCATCGGCAACGGTGTGTACATGACCAAAGATGGTGGCGAAAACTGGCAGGCTATGGGTCTGGAAAAAACAGAGCATATCAGCAAGGTTATCGTTCACCCTACCAATCCTTCTACTGTCTATGTAGCTGCACCCGGACCACTCTGGAGCGATGGTGTAGACCGTGGCGTGTATAAAACAACCGATGGAGGCAAGACATGGGAAAAGATATTTTACATCAATGAAAAGACCGGTTGTGCCGATCTAATCATGGATCCAAACAACCCTGAAGTGCTAATCGCCACAATGTGGGAATTCAGAAGAAAGCCATTTGCTTTCTCATCAGGCGGCCCTTCCAGTGGAATATTCAAATCCATAGATGGTGGCAAAACGTGGAAGCCAATAAGAACTGGACTTCCTGAGGGCGACCTTGGCAGAATGGCCATTGCGCAGGCACCTTCCAAACCCGAGCGACTCGCTATGGTATGTGAAGCAAAAGAAACCGCTTTGTATCTATCAGAAGATGGTGGCAATACATGGAAAACCCAGGCCTCTACCTTCAACGTAAAAGCAAGGCCTTTTTACTTTTCTACTCTGGTCTTTGATCCCACCAATGCCAATCGATTGTACCGGCCTGCATTCAATATGTCTATAAGCGATGACGGCGGCTATTCTTTTTTTGACGCAGGCGGCGGCGGTGTGCATTCTGACCACCATGCCTTATGGATCAACCCACAAAACGTAGACCAAATGTACCTCGGTACCGATGGTGGTGTATACAGCAGTACCGACAAAGGCAACAACTGGCAGTTTATCAGATGCCTGCCTGTTTCCCAATTTTACCATATAAATGTAGACGATAGTAAGCCCTTTTATAAGGTGTACGGCGGCTTGCAAGACAATGGCTCATGGATGGCATCAAGTCAATCTCCGGGTGGTGTAGAAAATGCCGATTGGGTTTCCCTTTTTGGTGGCGATGGCTTTGCAGTAATACCTGATCCTACCAATGCCGACTATGCCTACTGCGAGTACCAGGGCGGCAATATCTTCAGGGTCAATACCAAAACCAATACAAGCAAAGCAATAAAACCATTTGAAGAAGCAGGCGATGAAAAACTCAGGTGGCATTGGAATACGCCATTGGTATTGTCGCCCAACAGAAAAGGTGCCTTATATACCGCTTCTCAATATTTATACCGAACAATGGACCAGGGCAAGAGCTGGACAAAATTGTCCAAAGACCTTACCACCAATGACAAAGCAAAACAGAAGCAAGAAGAAAGCGGTGGCTTGTCGGCTGACAATACTTCTGCAGAAAACCATTGCATCATCTACAGCATAGCAGAATCTCCTTTTGATGCCAATACCATTTATACCGGATCAGACGATGGCAATCTGCAAACCACTGCCGACGATGGAAAAAACTGGACCAATCTTTCTCCAAACTATGCATTGACCGGTATTCCAAAACAAACGTGGGTATCCAGTATTCATGCTTCGGTGCACGATGCCAATACTATTTTTGCCACATTTGACAACCATACCTACGGCGACCACAAAACCTATGCAGCCTACTCCAAAGACAAAGGCAAGACATGGACCAGATTTGAAAGCAGCGAATTTACAGGCTTTGCCAATAAAATTTTGCAGGACAATACCAATCCCGACCTACTTTACTTAGGTACTGAAATGGGCCTATTCATGAGTTTTGACTTTGGTAAAAACTGGGTAAGGTACAAAGCAGAATTTCCGTGGATGGCTATGGTCAGAGACCTTGCTTTATCTCCGGATGGCGACTTGGTCATAGCGACACATGGTCGTGGTATTTACATCATCGATGACCTTTTGCCGCTGCGTGAATTAAGCAAAATGGACCTCAGCAAGTCTGCTATGTTTCTTGAATCAAGAGACGCTTACTGCTCCAGCGGCAGACTTGGTGGCAACCAGGTATTTAATGCCGGTGAATTCTATGGTCGAAACTACACAGACAATGCTGTATTGACTTAC
>JAYUTD010000319.1:0-4190 GCA_043755305.1 Saprospiraceae bacterium | reverse complement strand
ATGGTTACCCCATTTAAAACCAAAGGATTCCCTTACATTTATCGTTTAATTAAACAAATTTAAAACTCCATGCGGTTACCCATTCTTTTGTTCTTTAGTTTACTGCTTATACATACCAAGCTATGTGCCCAATACAACAATATGTGGATACCGGACACACTATCCGGCACAAATTTCAACCTTACCATTAAAGATACCTTTGCCCAGATCGTCAACAAAGGCCAGCAAACCATTACCGGTGGTATCAATGGCAAGTTTTGGGGCCCTACCCTTTTTGTCAATAAGGGCGATGAAGTTCATATGAATGTAACCAACAAATTAAACGACAGCACAACTTTGCATTGGCATGGTATGCATCTTCCGGCAGTCATGGACGGTGGTCCACATCAGATCATACCACCCAACACCATATGGCAACCTTACTGGACTGTAAAAAATGATGCAGCCACGTATTGGTACCACCCTCATCTCCATGAAATGACAGAAGAACAAATTACCAAAGGCATCGGCGGATTGTTGATCGTAAGAGATAAAACGGAAAGTGCATTGCCAATACCCAGAAAATATGGTATAGACGATATACCGTTGGTTTTGTCAGACAGAGATTTTGGCACCACCAATCAATTTAAGGTAGTACCCTATGGCGATAGCATGATGACCAATATGACATTGAGGGCGCAATACAAAGTTCCTGCACAAGTGGTCAGGCTCCGGGTGTTGAATGCAGCAATAGAAAGAAGTTTCAATTTGGGCTTTAGCGATGGCCGCACTTTTTACATAATAGCTAGTGATGGTGGCTTACTGAATGCTCCAGTAGCAAAAACCAAATACTTACTCCATGCCGGTGAACGTGTAGAAATTCTGGTCAATTGCACCGGGCAGGAAGGAAGTGTGCTGGATCTTAAGGCATACAATAGTCTGCTGGCGGGCAATGTAGCAGGTGGTGAAAATTTTATGAATGGGCCATTCGGGAATTTCTTAGGACACAAAGATTTCAACATTTTGCATTTGCAAATTGAGGCTGCGACCTCAAATGCCATTACTTCCATACCAGCCAGCTTGACCAACAATGTTTTGCTAAAAGAGTCAGATGCAAAGATTACAAGAAAGCTGACCATCAGCGATAGCACAGGAGTACCGGGCATACTTGGACCAAATGCTTTTATCATCAACCGTAGGTTGTTTGATTTTAATTTCAACCAATACAATGTGCCCCTGGGCAATACAGAAATCTGGGAAATCACCAGCAGTTCAATCTTTGGGCATCCATTTCACATCCACGATGTAGAATTCAATATATTGAGTGTCAATGGCGCAGCACCGGATGCGGCACAAGCCGGTTGGAAAGACGTAGTCTTTGTACCCGGCAGGACAGGCAATAAAAATTCGGTCATACGGTTTATTGCAAAATTTGACGACTATGCAGATGCTTTGCATCCATTTATGTACCATTGCCACATTAGCTTGCATGAAGACGAAGGCATGATGGGCCAATTTGTTGTTGTCAATCCAAATTCGATAGCTGAAATAAAAAATACGGCCATTCCAATAACATTGTACCCCAATCCGGCAAGCGATAGACTATATGTAAAATTTGAAAATTCAACACAATCTGCTTATTATATTACTGTCACAGATCTTGCCGGAAGAACAGTGCTTATGTTGCCAAAACCGGATGTAAAAAATGGAATAGACATCGGTAAAATTAAAAAAGGTGCATACATTATGACAATAACAGAAAACCAGTCAAAGCAAACGGTCAGTAAAAAATTTATCGTAGAGTAATGATAAATTTCCTTGTACCTTTTTTCCGTTTTATTGCCTGCCTGGTTTATTTTCAATGTATTGCTTATGGCCAGACACTTATTTCTGACTTCACCTTATTAAACACTGACGGTCGATCTGTATCCACTAAAGACTACACCGATGCCAAAGGCTTCATTATAATCTTTACTTGCAACCATTGCCCTTTTGCAAAATTGTATACCAGTCGAATAAATGCCTTAAATACAAAGTACCAGCCATTGAATGTGCCTTTGCTTGCCATCAATACCATGGATACGCTAGTCTATGAAGATGAAAGCTTGGAAAAAATGAGGGAGAAAGCAATGAACGACAAAATGAACTTCCCTTACCTTCAGGATGCTGCACAATTGGTAGGCAGGTTATTCAGTGCAAAGTATACGCCAATGGCTTATGTCATTTGGAAGGAAAAAAACCAGTGGATAGTAAAGTACAAAGGAGCAATTGACGACAATGGCGAACATCCTGACTGGGCCACCCCATTCGTAGAAAATGCTGTAGGAGAACTTTTGGCCAAAAATCCGGTAAGCCTGGCAGAAACACAAACATTGGGTTGCCGCATAAGCTATAGAAAACAATGACTACAATTACACCATACTATTTTTAAATTACACAGATGAAGCAAATTTGTTTTCTAATTTTATTTTTAACAGTCAATGTTCTTGCGTTTGCGCAGCGCAATACAATACTTATCATAGCAGATGATTTGGGTACAGATTACTTTGGATTTTATGAAGACCACATCGACACAGTTGATTTGCCAAATATAAGAAAAATGGTTGCCAATGGTGTAAGGTTTAAAAATCTAATGAGCAATCCGGTATGTTCATCGACCAGAGCTACCCTACTAACCGGCCGCTACAGTTTCAGAACTGGTGTCGGCGGTATAGTCGGTGGAGCAGGTGGTTCAAACCAAATCGATACTGCTGAAATTTCTATTCCCAAATTGCTTAAAAAATATAATCCCTCTATTGCCAAAGCCAATATTGGTAAATGGCATTTGAAACAAGCCATGCCTGCTATAAATTTAAAAAGCCCATTGGCTTTAGGGTTTGATTGGGCGGAAGGTCCATTTATCGGTCAGTTGCCAAGTTTTACCAATTGGACTAAGTATACCAATGGTGTGGCAAGTACCGTCACCACTTACGCGACAACTGAGAATGTAAACAATGCGATTTCATGGCTCAAATCTCAAAACCAGGACAAGCCTTTCTTTTTATGGTTGGCCTTCAATGCCCCGCATGAGCCGCTTCACTTGCCACCAGCAGGCCTGCATACTTTTACCAACTTGACAGGCACCATGGGTGATATCAATAGCAAACCTAAGCAATATTTCAAAGCAATGATTCAGGCCATGGATACAGAAATCGGCCGACTATTTGAAAGCCTGCGTATGATGAACAAACTCGATAGCACTGATATCCTATTTATCGGTGACAATGGCAATACGCAGCGAACCGCCCAGATTGCCGACCTCAATAAAGCAAAGGGTACAGTATACCAATATGGAGTCCATGTGCCTATGATTTTTTCAGGACCATCGGTTGTCAACAAAGGCCGGGCAAGCGATGCACTGGTCAATACAGCAGATATCTTTGCAACGATAGTAGAAAATTTTGGGTATACCAATTGGGCAACAGCTATCCCTGCCAATAAACCGGTCGACAGTAAGAGCTTATTGCCTATCATCAAAAATTCCGGTGAAAGCATAAGACCATGGTCCTTTACGGAAATATTTAAATTGACTACTGACGATGCAGATGGAAAAGCCATACGCAATACCGAATATAAATTTATAAAATTTGACAACGGCACAGAAGAATTTTACAACCTTAGCACAGACCCTACAGAATCAAAAAATCTTTTGGGTGCAAATTTATCGTTGACGGATATTTTAAACTATAATTACTTATGCAATGAATTGGCCACTTTGTTAAACAATGCCACCATCTGTAAGATCAAGGTTGATGTAGAAGAAGAAATTACGCACGAAGACATTACCATTTTTCCAAATCCTGCAGATCAAAGCATGACTATATCACTTGGTGGCAACATTAGGAATGAAGGCCAGCTCACTATTATTGATCAACTAGGTAAAATGGTATACCACCAAAAAAAGATGCTGCCCAACATAGATTATACCATTGACATATCAGCTTTGCCGGAAGGTACTTTTATTGGCATTGTAAAAACAGGGAATCGCACTTTTACGAAAAAAATAATTAAGCAATAAACTTACAATGCTGCCATTGTTGAAGTGTTTAAATCTAAAAGTATTTTTTCATTAATAAAAAAACTATTTTGGAGTAGGCTTTGAGTCGAGTAAATTATAGTGCTCCATGAAAAATTGGATTCTTAATGAAAAAACAGATAAATACATTTTTTAT
>JAYUTD010000318.1:0-4212 GCA_043755305.1 Saprospiraceae bacterium | reverse complement strand
CCTGTGGCTCTGTAAGACACATTGTACCACCCCATTTGCCTGCAAGCATTTTTGGCACATATTTATCTATCAATTCGTGCTTGCCAAATGTGGTGATCAAGTGAGCAGATCCTGCGGTGAGACCAATATAACCAGTAAGATGGTTATTGGCCGCTTCTAAAATATGATTGGCCCCATTCACTATTGTGTGAGGAATTTGAGAACCGCCATGTTCCTGATCAAAATAAAGACCTATCCAGCCATTGTCACCGGCGTCTTTAAATATTTTTTTCAATTGAGGGTGACTATAGACCTTACCATCTTTAAAATACACGGGTTTTTCATCCATTTCTCTGTAATATGGATACCAATCCTGGTCTGCCCATGATTTTGCGCTTTCCAGCAATAAATCGACACTATCCATATCAAGAGCTGCGAATCTTTCTAATTTCAATATTTCTTCTACATTGTGTACTTCGTTAAGTAAAAACTTAAGGTTGTCCATGCTTACATATTCTGCCATATCTCTAATTTTTTGAATTGTATGATACAAAGTTACATCATTTATTTAACTTAGAGTTAATATTTCAGGTAAAAAAATTTATTTAATTACTAAAATGTGTATTTAGTATTTATTAAAATTAGCCAAACAACACTTATTTAAACCTTAATTATGCCTTTATTCATTGCATTTAATCACAATTTTAATAATTAAAGGAGAGAAAAAACAAAACTTAATATAAAAGATGAAAACAATACCTTATTTTATTTTGTTTAAGATGGTTTGCGTAAAAGCTAAACAATATTCTAATTCTAATGTTTCTTGTCTATGTCAAAAAGGGTAGGTATCATAGGTTCTGGTTTTTCGAGTCTTGCAGCAGCAGCAGTATTGGCAAAAAACGGATTTGAAGTACATGTCTTCGAAAAGAATAGTACTTTGGGCGGGAGAGCCAGACAGTTTCATGCAGATGGATTTACCTTTGATATGGGCCCTAGTTGGTATTGGATGCCTGAAGTGTTTGAGCAGTTTTATCAGTATTTTGGGAAAACGACTAAAGATTTTTATGCCTTAATAAGGTTGGATCCTTCTTATAAAGTAATCTTTGGATTGAACGATGAAATGGATTTACCTGCTGATTATGCCGAATTAAAAATCTTATTTGAAAAAACGGAGCTTGGAAGTGGTGCAAAACTTGACGCATTCCTGGCAGAGGCGGAGTATAAGTACAAAGTAGGTATGGAAGAATTTGTATGGAAGCCAGGTCAAAGTATTTTTGAATTCGCCACGTGGAAAGTGCTAAAAAGTTTTTTTAAAATAGATTTGTTGAAATCTATCTCAAGTCAAATACAAGCCAATTTTAAAAGTGAAAAATTAAGAAAAATACTTGAATTTCCTGTTTTGTTTTTAGGAGCTACGCCTCAAGATACACCCGCATTGTATAGTTTGATGAATTATGCAGATATTAAATTGGGTACCTGGTACCCTATTGGGGGAATGTATAAAATTATAGAAGCATTTGTTGAAATCGGAAGGTCCCTGGATGTGATTTTTCATACAGAGAGCTGCGTATCCGCCATTGATACCATTGATGGACTTCCCTGCCTTAGTGTAAACGGGCAGACCCATTCATTTGATTATATAGTGGCCGGTGCAGACTACCATCATGTAGATCAATCATTACTGCCAAATAATAAAAAAAATTATTCGGAGGCCTACTGGAACAAAAGAACCCTGGCCCCTTCAAGTATGTTGTACTATTTAGGTTTGAATAAAAAATTGACTGGATTTAGCCACCACAACTTATTCTTTGATGAGGATTTTGAAAAACACGCCAAAGAAATTTATTCTTCCCATCAATGGCCTACTTCACCTTTATTCTACGTATGTGTGCCTTCGATTTCTGACAGTTCTGTGGCCCCGCAATACCATGAAAATGTTTTTATTCTTATTCCAATTTCTACCGAATTAAAGAATGATGACACAAAGGTGAGAGACCATTATTTTGACTTAGTTGTCAGAAGAATCAAAGATTTAAAAGGTATAGATATCAGCCAAAGCATTGTATATAAGAAATCTTATTGTATTTCTGAATTCAAGAATGATTACAATGCCTTTAAAGGGAATGCATACGGATTAGCCAATACATTAAATCAAACGGCCATTCTAAAACCAAAACTTACCTCTGACCACATCAAGAATTTATATTTTACAGGACAGCTTACTTTACCTGGTCCTGGTATGCCTCCTGCTATTATTTCAGGAAGAATGGTTGCAGATTTAATCATCAAAAATAATTTAAGCCATGGATAATCTTTTTAATCAGGTCTGCGCATTGAGCAGTGAGATCATTACAAAAAAATACAGTACATCATTTTCAATGGGCATAATGCTTTTTGACAAGAAAATCAGAACTCCTATCTATAATTTATATGGCTTCGTAAGATTTGCAGATGAGATCGTAGACACCTATGATGGCAATGAAAAAGCACTAATTTTAACAGAATTTAGAAATGAAACTTTTAAAGCTATTGAAAGAAAAGTGAGCTTTAATCCTGTACTTCATTCTTTTCAGCTGGTAGTGAATAAATATAATATCGATCATGAACTTATCAAATCATTCCTTGACAGTATGGCAATGGATCTTGATATGGAAGAGCACAATGAGGATTCATACAAAAAATACATATATGGTTCAGCAGAAGTTGTAGGTTTGATGTGTCTTAAAATATTCGTACAAAATAATGAAGCAGCTTACCAATCATTAAAGCCTTATGCTTCAGCACTGGGGTCGGCTTTTCAAAAAGTAAATTTCCTCCGTGACATTCGGAGTGATTTTAATGAAAGAGGTAGAATTTATTTTCCAGGCGTAAACTTTGACTCATTTTCGGAAGAGGATAAGATACTTATTGAAGCAGACATTGCAGCTGAATTTGATTACGCATGTATTGGTATAAGACAACTACCCGACAATTGCAGGTTAGGTGTGTATTCAGCATATAAATATTATCTTAGACTTTTTGAAAAAATAAAGAATAGACCTGCAAGTGATATCCTTAATAACCGTATTAGAGTCCCTAATAGTGAAAAACTTTTAGTGCTTACTAAATCGGCTTTGCGTATTAGATTCAATATACTTTAGTCAAGTTATCTACACTCTTTTTAAAGATATTACGGCAGCAACAGGATAATGGTCAGAATAATTTTCTTTGACAACATTGAACTTTGAAACTTGATAATCAGGATCCACTAAGATATAATCTATTCTCAAGAAGGGAATTTTACCGTTGAAAGTACTACCAATACCTGCCCCTTTTTCTTTAAAGGCATCAACCAAATTGTGTTGCAAAATAGTATAGTTGTAGGACATAGGCACATCATTAAAATCGCCACACATAATTACCTTGTAAGGACTCAAGTCTGCATGCTCTTTTACAGTCTTTGCTTGCAATGATCTGGTTTTATGGTAATAATTGTATTTTCTAAATATTCCAAATAAGTTCTTCCATGTTTTTTCTTCTTGTATATTGCCATGTGTAATCATTTCATTTGCGTCCTTAGAAATTTTATTGCTTTGCAAGTGTATACTATAAACTCTCACAGTATCCACATCTAATACAATATCAGCCCACAGACATGAATTGGTCTTAGTACCAAATTCAATTTGACCTTTTTTAAGCATTTTGTGTCTGGTTAATATTACAGTACCTTTATCAAATTTATGTATATTATAATCACTAAAATTTTTTTTAATTATATCTGATGCATATTTACCTACTTCTTGAAGACATATAATATCTTCATCCTTAAATCTTGATAAGAATCCACCCATCTTTTCCTGTTTATGTTCCTTTACATCTCTTCTCTTATCATATGCTTCTATGGCATTGCTAATGTTGTAGCTTATCACAGATACTTTATAGTTTTTGGATATTTCATTACTACTGTTAAATCCAACATAGGAAGAGATGTTTTTATACCCAAATGCAAGGCTTAACAAAGAGATCAGGGCATATTTAATATCGATAAAAAGCCAATACATAATAAAAAGTAAATTGAGAATAAACAATATAGGATACATTAAGGCAAAAAACGAAAATATCCAATAATTCTGTGGATCAATGCCAGGTGCCAGATAACTACAAAAGAGACAAACAACTGCTATAATATTTAAAGTAAGAATCATTTTTGTCAGCCAGCCCATTTAGTTGTTTTTGCTGGCTTCTCTCAAAAAT
>JAYUTD010000317.1:0-4221 GCA_043755305.1 Saprospiraceae bacterium | reverse complement strand
CATGGATGAGCCTACCAATCACCTGGACATACAATCCAAAGAAGTTTTGAAACAGGCACTCATCGACTATGAAGGCACCCTTATAGTAGTAAGTCACGACAGAGAATTTTTGGCAAATTTGTGTACCAAAGTATATGAGTTTACCAACAAGAACATCAAAGAATACCTGGGCGACATCAACTACTTCCTCGATAAGAAGAAAATGGACAATATCCGCGAACTTGATATTAAAAAAGAAGAGAAAAAGGTGGAAGCAAAAGTCGAAATTGTTATCGATACAGAAGAACAAAAAAAAGCCAAGAGAAAGATAGGCAGCCTGGAGCGTGACATTGAAAAACTGGAAAAAGAGATCGCAGTAATCACTGAAAAAATGGGTGATCCGGATTTTTATGCTTCACCGGAATTTGACAAAGCCAATGTGCAATATAAAACAAAGCAAGAGCAGTTGAATACTGTGTCTTCGGAGTGGGAGAGATTGGTGGAGACCTGGGGCTTGTAGGGTTTATTGCGATTTACGATTTACGATTTTGGAATTACGGTTTAGGATATATTGAATCATATTGTGTCAAATACATTTTATTAAATATGGAAAATAAGACCAGAATCTAGGACTTCATTCAGTAGATATTTTCTTTACCAGCAAGAAAGTTTAAGCTATTTTTATAATTTCACTTCCTTCAGCTCTCCGCTTACCATACCCCTTATATTCCACTCACCAAAGCTGAATCTCCCCAGCCTGAGCACAGGATAGCCAACTGCGGCACACATTTTTCGTATCTGGCGGTTTTTGCCTTCGTTAATCGTAATGCTAATCCATGATGTAGGTATATTGGCTCGTACTCTGATGGGTGGATTGCGTTCCGGAAGATTGGGCTCAGGAATTTTTTTTGCTTTGCAGGGAATGGTTTTGTAGAGGGCTTTGGAGGGCAGCTTGATCGTGACACCATTGATAAGGGCTGACACAGCCTGCTGTGTGATATCGCCATCGACCTGCACGTAGTACGTTTTGTCTTTTTTACTACCCGGACCTAAAAGAGTGGCATTGATTTTTTTGTCATTGCTGAGTAAAAGCAAGCCTTCGGAGTCATAGTCCAGCCTGCCTACTGGATACACATCTTTATCGACTTTGAGTATATCTGCAAGACATTTTTGGTCTGGTGCTTCAGTGGTAAACTGAGATAAGATGTTGTAGGGCTTATATAATATGTAATATTGAAATTTCAAGTAGAAGTGTTTTTACAAAGATAGGGATAATTTGTTAATGTGATGATGTGCTGATTGGATAATGTGATAATGTGACTCGTTGACTCGTCCTGAAAAAAAAAGCAGTTGATTCACCTCTCCAATTTGCTAATTATCAAATTTGCTAATTAAAAGCAGTTGACTCACCCCTCCAATTTGCTAATTCTTAAATTTGCTAATTAAAAAGCAATTGATTCACAAATCTCAATTCACTCATTCATACTTAGCTTCTGATAGCTTCTACCGGATCCATATTAGATGCTTTTACTGCAGGAATAATGCCTGCAATAATTCCGACAAATATTGAGACGCCTACACCTATAAGTATATTGGTAAGAGATAGCATCATAGGAAAAGTTGGGAAGGCCATGCTGACCAATTTCAATACCCCAAAGACCAAAGCAATGCCCACTAAGCCACCAATAATGCAAAGTACTATTGACTCAATGAGAAATTCAAGTAAGACTACACTGCTTTTGGCACCTATGGCTTTTTTGATGCCAATGATACTTGTTCTTTCTTTAACCGATACGAACATGATATTGGCTACACTAAACATTCCTACTACTAATGCAAAGAAGCCTATAAAAAAACCTGCAATATTGATTACTCCAAATACCTTGTCTAGTACTTCTGAAAGCATTGAAAGTTCATTGATTGAAAAATTGTCATCGGTCCTTGGCGGGATTCTTCTATTTGCCCTTAATATGCCTGTGAGTTCGCCTTTGGCCTCATTGATATCAGTATTGGGCATCACTTTAGCGCAGAGCATACGGCCGACCTGACTTTTATCATTGGTGTTGACAAATCGGGTGATTGTGGGATAACTAATCCATAATACATCGTCAAAGTTTAGGAAGTTAAACATGTTTTCCCCTTCACTTTTGAGTACGCCAAGTACTAAAAAAGTCTGACCAAACAATTTTACTTCTCGCCCAATAGGATCGATGCTGCCAAAAAGGGCATCTGCTACCTTATGGCCAAGCACCAATTTATTGCTGCCGGAAGAATGCTCTGTCAGGGTAAATCCTCTGCCTTTTTCAAATTCTACCGGCTTGATTTCCGAATAGTCGTAGGTAGCCCCCATGATAAAGGCATTGCTTACAGCATTTGATTTGTATTTGACTGCGTGCCCGCCTGTAAATATAACAAAGGCCGCTGTAGATGTTTTTTTTGACCTTTTTTCAATGGCTTCATAGTCATCATAAGAAGGATTGGGCCTTTTTTGGTACTTCCACCAGTTTGCCTCAGGGTCTTCATTCCATGGATTTTTATCAATATAAATGACGTCATTGCCCAATTCTTTGAATCCATCCACAATGTTTTTCTCCAGTGAATCTACAGCCGATTTCACTGAAATAATACAAAATATACCGATGGTAATACCCAATAAAGACAGGAATGTCCTCAATTTGTTGTTCCACAATGAATCCAGCGCCTGACGCATAGACTCATAAATTATTTTTAGGAATAAAGCCAATTGAATAAAAATTTACGCTAAAATAAGTCAATTATTTTTGGCCTTAGGAATTATTAGATGAAAACCACCTGCTGATTGACCAAAATGGCCTATTGGTTGGTTTTAATTTCAAAATAATGGCATATTTTTTGACTTAAATAAATGGTATTTTACCTTGTAAAGAGATTTGTAGTATTGAAATTATATAGCTACATTTACTATATCTAATCAAACATCAATCAAATGAAGAAAATCATAACCCTGGATGAATTTATCATCAAATCACAAACCACCTATTCTGACTCTACAGGTCAGTTTACCAGGTTGTTAAGGGATTTGGGTATAGCCGCTAAAATTATCAACCGTGAGGTAAATCTTGCAGGTTTAGTCAATATACTTGGACTTGCAGACAGTGAAAATGTTTCAGGCGATGAAGTGAAAAAACTCGATATTTTTGCTAATGAAAGAATGATTGAATGTCTGACAAACAGCGGAGAAGTGTGCGGTATAGCTTCAGAAGAATTGGATGATTTTATTGACGTTCCAAAAGTAGCAGGCAAAGAGTCCAATTATGTAGTGGTCATGGATCCATTGGATGGATCAAGCAATATAGATGTGAATGTAAGCGTAGGCACTATATTTAGTATTTTTAAAAGAAAATCACCAGTGACCGGACCGTGTGATATCAATGATTTTTTACAAAAAGGATCAGAACTTGTGGCTGCAGGTTATGTATTGTATGGAACATCTACCATCCTGGTTTACACCACAGGAGAAGGTGTCAATGGATTTACCCTTGATCCCAGCATTGGGGAATTTTGTCTCTCCCATCCAAATATAAGGATTCCGGTGAATGGCAGTTACTATTCAGTAAATCAGGGTTATTATTTAAAGTTTGACCTTGAAATGAGGAGGTATATAGACCACTGCTCAGACCAAAATCTTGGCTT
Organism: Saprospiraceae bacterium; assembly: GCA_043755305.1. Lineage (GTDB taxonomy): Bacteria > Bacteroidota > Bacteroidia > Chitinophagales > Saprospiraceae > JADKBO01. The sequence goes on along the minus strand of JAYUTD010000317.1, from coordinate 570 downwards.
GAGGTATATAGGCAGTATGGTATCTGATATACACAGAATTATGTTTCACGGTGGTATATTTCTCTACCCAAGTACTAGAAAATATCCAATGGGCAAGTTGAGATTGCTTTATGAATGTGCACCTATTTCTATGATTGTGGAACAAGCCGGTGGGTCTTCAATGAATTGTGAACTCGAACGAATACTAGACTTAGAACCTAAGGAATTGCATGAGAGATGCACTGTTGTAATGGGAAGCCCACAGATGGTAAAGGAGATGAAAGAGTTTGTCTTAAAGTACAGTGCACCTAAGGCATAGGGTATGAAACCTTATCTATCGGGCACAATCATTTTGAAATGGGGTATTTTTGCAATGGCCTTGCTCTTCACCCTTGGGAGTACGTGCAAGCATTCGATCAATCTTGAAAATATACTTGAAGAAGATGCTTTGCTTAAAAAAATTCATGACAACAATGCTGAATACGAAGTACAGATTAGGTATACCCAGATAGAGCGCCAGCGCAATGGGCAGCCCACATTCAAATCATTTGAGTACAATGTTGACCCCAATTTTTATTTTTATCCGGCAAG
>JAYUTD010000316.1:0-4228 GCA_043755305.1 Saprospiraceae bacterium | reverse complement strand
AAAGATAGATACCGTGTCATTTTGAATGATGACTACATTGCCATATGCATAGAGTTGATTGCCTATCAGTTTTGCGCTGTCACAATAGAAAAATGAGCCTTCATGGTAAGCCCTTACATCACCAATAAAAAATTGAATGGCAGGAGTGAAGTTATTGTCAATGATTTGTTTATTGGCATTTTCGATTAAAATTTTCTTCGTTGTGTCTCTTTGTGATTGGGCTAGTGCATAATTGCATGGCAATGCCATAGATAGACCGATGAAGAGAAATGAAACTAAGCGCTGAAAATTCAAATAGAAATCCTTTTTAATGAAACGGTTCGATTCTATAATTGTTATTGATTGAGCAAAAATAAGCCATTTACACTTACCAATCACTAATTTTTTTTACCTTGGTGGTAAATTTTATTTATGGAACAAATCACATGGCACGATTTTGAAAAAGTAGAGCTTAGGGCAGGAACGATAATAAAAGTAGACGATTTTCCCAAAGCCAAAAAGCCGTCTTACCAATTGGAGATTGATTTAGGTGAATTGGGCATCAAAAAGTCGTCGGCACAGCTCACCAAGCTTTATTCCAAAGAAGAGTTGGTAGGTAAGCAAGTAATATGTGTGGTCAATTTTCCACCAATACAAATTGCCAATTTCTTTTCTGAAGTGCTAACTACAGGATTTGTAGGCGAGGATGGGGAAGTGGTGCTCGCTGTACCTGAACGCTATACTTTAAACGGCACAAAATTGGCATAAATGGAACAAATGATTGTAGAATATGGCAGTCCGGAGTACGATGAAACCTTACTGCTAAGGACAGAAATACTTAGAAAGCCGCTTGGATTAACCTTTACGGAAGAGCAATTGTCAAAGGAATACGATGACATCCATCTAGCTATTACAGACAATGCTTCGGGAATCATAGCTTGTCTTATCCTGACTCCAAAAAATGATAGCACAGTCAAAATGAGGCAAGTAGCAGTGGCGCAAGACTTGCAGGGAAAAGGTGTCGGTAAAAACCTGGTGGCTTTTGCCGAAGAAGTAGCAAAGTACCGTGGGTATGCAAAAATAGAATTAAATGCACGGGATACTGCTGTCCCATTTTACCTTGCAATGGATTACAGCATAGAAGGAAGTCCGTTTGTCGAAGTGGGTATTGCCCATAGTTTTATGTGGAAGAAAATATAGGGTATGAGCTCTTATAAAATAAAAAAACAAACCACACTACTGCATGGTTTGCTCTTTCTTATCATTTTTATAGATTTACCCGACTGGCAATCTTATACTATCCTTCCGTCATGGTTGGTATGCCGCCTGTTCCACTGCTTACAATCACTGCTGTGATGACACAAAGTACAAACAAAATAGCTGCCAATATCCAAGTAAGCTTTTCAATAAAGTCAGTAGATCTTGCTGCACCAAACATTTGATTTGCAGCACCGCCGCCAAATGTGCTATCTACTCCACCACCTTTTGGATTTTGAATCAATACTGTTATCATTAAAAGCAAACAGTCCAAAGCAATTAGTATGGTTAAAAAAGTTATCATCTAAATTATTTTTTGATTTAAAAGGTCAATTTGAGCTGCAAAAGTAGCACTTTTTTCTGGAATACTCAAAATTAATTGCCTATACATTTCTATAGCTTCGGTATAATGACCCTGGGAGGCCAGAATTTTTGCTAAAACTTCTGAAACCAACTTGTCGTTTTTTTGGACAGAAGCATCAATGCCCTGGTTCAATTTTATTTTTTTGTCATACTTTCTGGCCTTCTTGCTTAATTTCAATAATTTTATAAAATTGCCATCTTCCATAGGTTTTTGTTGTATCAACCACTTGTTGAAAGTGTTTAATTCGGACAATTCCCTAAAAAATATAATATTTTCCTTCAATATCTTTTTTTGACTATGCTTTAATTTTGGTTTTCTGGTCTCTTCTGCATCTACTTCTTTTATACCTTGCTGAATTTCATCGATAGAAAGAATTTCGGTTTCAAGGTTCGGAATAGCAGAAGCACGCTCTTCAAAATGCAATAGTTTAATGTCCATTTTTTGTGAAGCTGCAACATCCGAACTTTCCTCACCTTTATTGGCGTACTGGTCATGGCGTACATTTTCGCCGGATTGGGAATGTTCACCTTCGACTGTTTCCGGTGCTAAAGTATTTTCGCCTCCATTTATAGTTATGGGAAGCATTTCACTATGGACTTCATGGGGTTCCGGCAAAAGCTGCTTTGCAACGCTGTCTGCGTGCTGGCCTTCATTTGAAACATCACTGGCATGGTGTGAGTTTGTGTCAGAGGATTGTTCCTCAATATTGTTTACGGTCGGAAGGTTGTCGTAGGCCTCCAGGTTCTCTTCTACCACATTCGTATCTTCTTCTATTGTCTGTAGAGCGGTATTGTCATCGTACTTCTGCCATACGGGAAACAGGTCATTTGACATTAATCCTTGCAAAAAAGGGAATTGACCATTTAGCCTACCTTGATTGAAGTGCAATAAATGATTGTAATATAGACCGTTATTGTAACCTGACTGTTGTATACTACTATTTTTTAGGTTGGTTTCTGACACAAATCGTTTTTAGAAGCACAAATTAACGAAAAAAGTGGCAAAGTAGGGGCAGAATTTGCTATTTAATATCCACAATTTCTTGCTGTGATCCGGTCCCAAAGTTTCACCACGGGATAAATTGGCCGCAGTTCAGCCCTAAATTGTGGTTTCGGACCACAATTTTTTACGGGCTTCATATCTGACATTTTATGCTTATTTTTGCCAATCAATTGAGGGTTATTTATGGAAAGTAAAAAAATAGGGGTTTTGGGTGGTGGCCAATTGGGCCGTATGCTGGTAGAAGCCTCCATACCATTGGCCCTTGAGATCAATATATTGGATGAAAGCATCGAATTTCCGGCTGCAGGTATATGCAGCCATTTTTATATGGGTGATTTTGCCAATTATGATGACGTAGTCCAATTTGGTATGGCTATGGATATTATTACGGTAGAAATTGAATCGGTCAATACCGATGCATTGAAAACCCTACAACAACAAGGCAAAGCTGTTTTTCCTCAACCTGAAATCCTTGAATTGATTAACGATAAAGGAGTGCAAAAATTATTTTACCAAGAGCATGGTTTTCCTACTTCTTCCTTTGTCCTGTTTGCCAATAAGCAAGAAATATTAGATGGCTTACAAAATGGGCAATTGCACTACCCATTTGTGCAAAAGCTGAGAAAAGGTGGTTACGACGGCCGGGGAGTCTCGGTAATAAACAGTGCATCCGACATCGGGCTCCTATTTGATGCCCCGAGTGTAGTAGAAGATAAGGTGGCTATCAAAAAAGAAATGGCTGTAATGGCAGCAAGGTCCCAAAATGGTGAAGTCAAAGTATACCCTATGGTTGAGATGGAGTTTCACCCTACAGCCAACCTGGTAGAATACCTTTTTTGCCCGGCAGATCTTGGCGTAGAAATAGAAGCCAAAGCGCAGTCGATAGCCATTGATTTGGTTAACCAATTGGGTATCGTTGGCCTTTTGGCAGTAGAGTTGTTTTTAGACAATGACAATCAAGTATTGGTCAATGAGATGGCGCCCAGGCCGCACAACAGCGGGCACCATACCATTGAAGCATGTGATACTTCGCAATTCGAGCAATTGCTCAGGGCAATATTAAATTTACCGCTTGGCAGTACAGAATTGATCCGACCTGCAGTCATGATCAACCTGCTTGGAGAAGATGGGTATAGTGGAAAGGCGTACTATAAAGGATTGGAAGATGCCATAGCCATACCCGGAGTTTATCCGCACATTTATGGAAAAAAAGTTACCAAGCCCAAGCGAAAAATGGGACACATTACAGTATTAAATAAAGAACTAAGCGTGGCAAAGGAAATTGCCACATCATTGAGAAAGAGTGTAAAAGTAATCACCAAATAAATTCTACAAAATGGTAGCAATCATCATGGGTTCGGATTCAGATTTAAGAATAATGCAGGATGCAGCTGACATGCTTGCGCACTTTGGCATTACGTACGAAATGACAGTGGTGTCTGCGCATCGCACTCCGCAGCGTATGTTTGATTTTGCTGACAATGCCCACAAAAGAGGTATAAAGGTAATCATCGCCGGAGCCGGAGGTGCAGCCCATCTGCCCGGCATGGTGGCATCCATAAGCCCATTGCCGGTAATCGGTGTACCCATCAAATCATCCAATAGCATAGATGGATGGGACTCTGT
>JAYUTD010000315.1:0-10634 GCA_043755305.1 Saprospiraceae bacterium | reverse complement strand
GTATGTACTGGAACGTTCAATTGAAAAAGCGGAAGAGTTGAAGCATCTAAATGTAGGAACTATCTTTGGTGAACCTGGCAGTTATATAAAAAAATCAGACCTCATCATCTTAGCTGTAAAACCACAAGATGCCCCGGAATTGTTTGCCAGAATAAAAGAGTATATTGACCCACAGCAAGTAATACTCAGCATAATGGCCGGCGTAAAAATTGAAACTATAGTGAGGGGGCTCGGCACCACAAAAGTCGTACGGGCTATGCCTAATTTACCTGCACAGATAGGGGTAGGAATGACCGTATTTACTTCTTCAAACGAAGTAACACGGATAGAACTAGTCACCGTCCAAAACTTGATCAACTCTACGGGTAAAGCCATATATGTGGAAAAGGAAGACATGATAGATGCGGCTACTGCTATCTCAGGATCCGGTCCAGCCTATGTGTTCTATTTTATGCAAGGACTTATTGAATCCGCAGAGGGTATGGGATTTACAAAAGCCGAAGCTGAATTGCTTTCATACCAAACTTTCAGAGGTGCAGTAGAATTGTTTAATACCTACGATTTTTCATGCAAAGAATGGATAGGCAAGGTAATGTCCAAGGGTGGTACAACCGAGGCTGCATTTAAGGTATTTGACCATGAAGATACTAAAAATGGGTTTAAAAAAGGAGTAAGTAAAGCGCTGGACAGGGCAATAGAACTCGGTTCTCAAAAAGCAAGCTAAATATTTGTGCCGTCAAAATAATAAGGTAAAGCAATATTTAGAAAATTTTGAGCAGTCCAAAGTATAAATATTTTTTTACCTTACCATGAAAAAAATGATTGTACAAATGGCAATACATTGCATGGTAAGAAAAGATACAAAATGATTAACCCACACATAAAATATTTCAATATGTCCAAAAGAGATAGGCTTTACATTAAGCTAAGAACAGTATTTTACGTAGCCGTCCTTTTTCAATTTAGTTGCACACAAAGCAAAAGTAAAGACCTTACAAAAAAAACTCCGATGACAGATTTTTCAGAAGCACCACAATGGTCAAAAGAAGCGATTTGGTACCAGATTTTCGCAGAGCGATTCAGAAGTGGGTCAAAGGACAATTCACCTAATTTGATTACCATGAAAGGGGCATTGATAGATGATGCGCCTGCAACATGGGCTTTAACTCCCTGGGGGCATGACTGGTATAAAGAAGAAGCATGGGCAAAAGAAACAAAATTGGATTTTTACCGCACTATACAGATGAGGCGGTATGGCGGTGACTTGCAGGGTGTACTCGACAAAATTGACTATTTAAAAAAACTTGGTATTAATGCTGTTTACTTCAACCCATTAAATGATGCGCCAAGCTTACACAAATACGATGCCCGTTCCTACCACCATATCGATGTATGCTTTGGCAACGATAGGGATGGGGATATGAAATTAATGGCAGAAGAAGATGCCTCTAATCCTGAAAAATGGGTGTGGACCAATGCAGACAAACTTTTTGTCGAAGTAATCAAAAAGATGCACGAAGCAGGTATAAAAGTGGTGCTTGATTACTCCTGGAATCACACAGGAAAAGAATTCTGGGCATTCAAAGATATTATGGAGAAAGGCAACCAATCCAGGTTTAAGGATTGGTATGAAATAAAACATATGGATGATAAGCAAACGCCTCAGGATGAATTTGATTATGAAGGTTGGTTTGGCATCAAGAGTCTGCCTGAATTGAAGAAAATAGAAGAAGCGGAGAAAAAAAATGGATACGCCTATGAAGGCAATATGCCGGAAGAAGTCAAGAACCATATTTTCGCTGTATGCAATAGATGGATGGATCCAAATGGCGATGGCAATCCTGAAGATGGTATAGATGGCATGAGACTTGATGTCGCCGAGCACGTGCCACTGGGTTTTTGGCGAGACTTAAGAAAATATTGCCGAAGCGTGAATCCCGATTTCTATTTTGTTGGAGAAAATTGGTGGACTAAATGGCCCGATGAATTGATGGACGCTGAGCCTTGGGTAAGAGGAGACATATTCGATGCAGTAATGCACTATCAATGGTTTAAGCCAGCCCGACAATACATCAATCAAGGGGATGATAAAATTGACCTACCTTCTTTATACGGTGAATTTGAAAATCTATTTTCTAAATACCGTCCGGGAACACAACATGCCATGATGAACCTTGTATCCTCCCATGATTCAGAAAGGATTTTATCTGCATTGTACAACCACAATAAATATAAATTCCATAGTAAGCCTGCTGAAAACCAATATTACAAATCCGGCAAACCCAACGAACTTGCCTATAAAAAATTATTTGTAATGCTCCTGCACCAGTTTACTTTTGTGGGCTCGCCACACATATGGAATGGCGATGAAATGGGTATGTGGGGCGCAGATGATCCGGACAATAGAAAACCGCTTATCTGGCCTGATATCGAGTTTGAAAACGAAAGTCCAATATACCCCGAACATGATTCCTATAGCGACAAACCTGTTTTCAATAAAGAAGTATTTGACTTTTATGCCTCAATGTGCGCTATGAGAAAAGCCGAAAATGCATTGAAACAAGGTGTCTGTGAATTTGACAAGTCACTTGTCAGTGAGAATATTCTCGCCTATAAGCGATCTTACAATGATGAATCTATTGTAGTATTGCTTAATTGCGAAGGCCAACCAAAAACCATAGATCTGGTTAAATACAAAGACTATAAGAATATCTTCAGCTACAATACTAAGATCGAAGGTACGGCCATACATTTTGATGCCCACTCCGGCATCGTGCTAAAAAAATAATGTAAAATACCAATTGATACTTATTGATTGGTAATTGATCCGGGTTTCGCTCCTTTTAATGGCAACAACTCCAATGCACAAAGGCATTATTGTGCAGAAAAAGTTATTGCTAAAGGCAAGTCTTGCAATTGCCAATGCATGGAAAAGGTGTATGCTTCCTTACACTAATGTGTTTCAGGTTTCAATTGAAATCCTCGCTTTTTAGCAATATTAAATTTTGTCTTTTACTTACTAATCAATGCCCTTTACTATTAGAAAAAAAAGGCTAATAAGGGCAGAGCACAAATCAAGAAATAAAATTCAAAAAATAAATAAATTTTGGAATTTTATATTGAAAATTAAGTAATTTGTTAAAGAATATATATTTCAATTCTCCATTTAGTATATTTCGATTAAATAGTAAAATTAATTTGCTATTGTGAGTTAAATAATAGTATATTTGCAAATAGATAGTACTTTAATTTTTCATAGCGTTCGGGTGGCCTCGGGGAGTTCTTTCCTCGAGGCTTTTTTTTTGGTCTTATTTGTAATCAGCCAAAACAAAAAATAAGCAGTGTTTGTTAGATGTTTTGTATTCAACTTAATTTATCTTTATACTTTCAAATTATTAGTACATCCAAATTATCAAAATCTTGTACAATAAGTTTTTATTTCTTGCTTTGTTTTTACTGGCTTGTGTGAAAGAGACGCAGGCACAGATAGATAGCTTATATTATGCTGAAAGCGATAACGAGAATTATGATGAAGTAGGGCTGATAAAATTGGTGGGTATTTCCATAGGGCAATTAATGCCTGCGGGAGCATTCAATACCAAGTTGAGGCCAAATCCGCTTGCACTTAATCTTACATTTCACCATCAATTAAACCAAAACAAACCCATTTTCCTTGGCGCAGAGTTTAGCTACAGTCCGATGGAAACTTACACTTCAGATGTAGAAGTGGATACTGAAGCCGGAGTAGAGTTTTGGCCATCTACTACTTCGACTTCATTGATAAGCGCAGACATAAACTCTTTATATTATTTTCCGATCAATGCAGGCAAGCTTAATGTCTTTGCCCAATTCAGTTTGGGATTCAATTGGCTTTCTGCCAAGACTTCAATTACCCCACCAGATGAAGAATCGATGACTACCTATGATAAAAATGACCTGGTTGGCAAATATGGGGTTGCCATAGGATTGCACTATCCATTAGGCCCAAATGGCTATATTCAATTGCGAATGGGCTACCAGGCAGGACTTTCTGCCTATTACTACACTATAAAAGAAGATTTTATAGAACCTGTCTTTGAAACATTGGACGCATTTAAATTGCAAAAAACTACCACAGATGCTCTAAAGTGGGATTTAGGCTATACTTTTGCATTCTAAAATCAACTAATGGCGCTAATAAAGCAAGCAGATTTACATAGAGATGCAGAAGATGAACTGTACGTTCACGAACAAATAAGTGTTGACAAAGGCCAGGCTGCCACAAGAATTGACAAATTTTTGATGGATAGATTGGATAATATTTCCAGAAACCGGGTGCAAAATGCCATTAAAGCCAATTGCATTTTGGTCAACGGCAAAGAGGTAAAAGCCAACTACAAGATCAGGCCTTTTGATTTAATTTCATTGGTGCTGCCTCGAAATCCCGATGTAGTAGATAAACTCGAACCAGAAAATATACCACTAACTATTGTTTATGAAGACGATGATGTCATGGTCATCAATAAGCAGCCGGGATTGGTAGTTCATCCCGGAGTGGGCAATCAATCAGGCACACTGGTCAATGCATTGCTATGGCACTTCAAAGGGCTAAATTTACCCATACTTGAAGGCAACAATGCACAACGCCCTGGATTGGTACACAGGATTGACAAAGATACATCCGGGCTTATGGTGATTGCAAAGAATGATTATGCTATGACCCATCTTGCCAGGCAGTTTTTTTTACATACCATAAATCGGGAATATGTGGCGATAGTATGGGGCGAACCAGAATTTGATACCGGTACCATTACCGGGCACATAGGTCGGCATCCTACACACCCTAAGCGATTTTTTGTGTTTCCGGATGGAGATGAAGGCAAACATGCCATTACACATTTTGAAGTATTGGAAAGATTGTATTATGTAAGTTTGGTCAAGTGTAATTTGGAAACAGGGAGAACACATCAAATAAGGGTGCATATGAAATACAAGGGACATACCTTGTTTAATGACGAAAGGTATGGCGGCAATAAAATATTGAAGGGCACTATATTTACGAAATACAAACAATTTGTGGAAAATGCTTTTGCTCTACTACCCAGGCAAGCTTTGCACGCAAAAGTATTGGGATTTATTCACCCGACTACAGAAAAGCCGATGCTATTTCAATCTGACTTACCTGACGATATGAGGTTGTGTCTTGAAAAATGGCGTGGCTATGTGCAAAGCAGGAAAGAAGGGACATTGGTGGATGAATGAAGAGTACCGAATTCGCTAATTTGCTAATTAATTGTTTGGTTTATTAAAATTTAAGTTTTTGAGTGTAAAGAACAGAATAGCAGCATTGGTTGAGTTGGGTTACTTCCTAAACGACCTGGATACGTTGGAGATTAATGACATGTGCCAGTTGGCTTTCAATGAAAATAGGTGGTTTGAGCCCAAAAGTGTTAAGCTTGCACTAAGTGGCATTCGCGATTCATTTTTAAACGAGGCCGAACTCCAAAGGTGGGTACAGCAATATACGGTCATCGATCAGTCAAAAAAAGTGGGGCTCGTGCTTGCCGGCAATATACCTGCTGTTGGCTGGCACGATATACAGTGTGTATTTGTTTCCGGAAATATTTCATTGATAAAATATTCAGATAAAGACAAAGTGGTAATTCCATTTTTAATTGGCAAATTACTGGAAATTGCTCCTGAACTGACCAGCCAATTTGTTGAAGTAGAAAGATTAAAAGATTTTGATGCTGTGATTGCTACAGGTTCAGACAATTCGGCAAGGTATTTTGAATCCTATTTTTCAAAGTATCCTCATATCATAAGGAAAAATCGCAATGCTATCGCAATTTTAAATGGCAATGAAAGCACAGAGGATTTTAGCAATCTCGGACTGGATATTTTTTCTTTTTTTGGCCTGGGTTGTAGAAACGTTTCTAAAATATATGTACCCCAAGGCTATAATTTCACTCCATTATTAGAAGTACTTCATTCGTATAATGACGTGGTCAATAACAACAAATATAAAAACAATTTCGACTATACTATTGCTTTGTTTTTGCTCAACAAAGTGGCCTACCAAAACAATGGAAGCATCATCATCAGAGAAGATGAGAGGTTAACGTCACGAATAGCAACACTTCATTACGAATATTATGAAAGTGAGGCGCACTTGCATACCCTTATTGAATCAAAGAAAACACAAATCCAATGCATAATGGGCCTTGAGCCAATTAATGGGTATACCGTCTTCTCATTTGGTAAAGCGCAAAAACCTTTCCTAAGTGATTATGCGGATGGTGTAGATACGATGCATTTACTGACCACTATATAGTTTTGATTTTTACTAAAATTCTCTTGATTAGTTAAGCCACAGCAATGACCAAAAAAGAAAAAGCGAAAGCGATACAAGCCATCCTTGAAAAAGAATTTCCCAGTACACCTATACCCCTTAGCCATCAAGATCCATACACCTTATTAATCGCAGTGTTGTTGTCTGCCCAATGCACGGATGAAAGGGTCAACCAAATCACACCTATACTATTTGCCAAAGCCGACAACCCAAAAGCGATGGTTAAACTATCCATCGATGAGATTGCACAAATCATAAAGCCATGTGGACTATCTCCTGCCAAGTCAAAAGCGATATTTAATCTATCAAACATCCTACTCGATACATATGACGGCGAAGTCCCAGCAAGTTTTGAAGCCCTGGAATCATTGCCGGGCGTAGGCCATAAAACAGCCTCAGTCGTTATGTCTCAAGCCTTTGGCGTGCCGGCATTTCCGGTGGACACGCACATTCACCGACTTGCGTACAGGTGGGCGTTGAGCGATGGAAGCAATGTGAAAAAGACGGAAGAAGATTTGAAAAAATTGTTTCCTAAATCCAGTTGGAATAAATTGCATCTGCAAATCATATTTTTTGGCAGAAAGTATTGCCAGGCAAGGGCTCACGACAGCGCACATTGCCCAATCTGCAGCATTTATGGCCGGAAAGGTATTTGACCCTTGTGGCAATTATTGAATAAATTGTCCGCTATTATAACATTCTTTAATACCAACTTTATCTCAGTTGGACTTTTATAATTATCTTTGTTATGAATAATCAGTATACCAATTCAAATAATGCTAAATGATAATTAAGATCCATCCACTTGGAATATTTTTAGGAATTTTATTTTACACCTCTATACTTTCGTGTGACCGCCCAACATTGCCTCAACCTACTGAAGACACAGTGGTCAGACAAGACATGGAAGAAAACGAAAGAAAAGACCAAAAGAAATTATGGCTTGAACTTTTGCACGGCGGCCCTCAATCCAATTGGCAAAATATAGAGCACAATACAATGATGGAAATGATCAGATATAGAGCCGGGCTTCCCGCTTCAGACCGGGATGGGGAAGAATTGTTGGCCGATGGCAATATCTATGGAAAGTGGATTGAAAGGGGTGCAACAAACGTAGCCGGTTCAGTGATGAATTTTTGTTACGACAACGAAGATGATCTCATCTACGCTATTACTGCCGGTGGCTCTATTTTCAAAGGCGGACTTAGTGGATTTTCCTGGGAATTGGTCAATGATAAGCTGAAATTCAATAATGAAGTAATAGAGGTATTAAAATTAAGCAATGGCAACAAAAGGCTGATTGCGGGCATAGGAGCAAGCCCTTATTATTCAGATGACATGGGTATTTCCTGGACAAAATCTACCGGCTTACCTGCACCTCAGGGCGGTAACCACATACATTCAGCTTTTTATATAAATGGCAAGCTGTATTTGTTGCATAGAAAAAGCAATTCTGCCAAATATATTTTATATGCTACAGTGGATGGATCAAAATATGACATTGTCCAAATTATGACTACTGCAAATGAAAACAATATCGCCATTTGTTTGAATTCCACCAAAGACTCCTTATACGCTATAGAGAAAAGAACCAATGAATTTGCGAGGTTGAGCAGTTTGAATTTTTCGACCAATAAGATGACCGTTTTAAGCGACAGTTGTACCGTTGACTTCGGAGACCAAAAGGTAAATTTGCAAGTGGCTGCAAGTAACAATGAAGTTAAATTTTTAAGTTACGACAAAAACCTTGGGTTGAAAAAATCCACTAATGCCGGAAAGAGCTGGGACAATGTATCCACGCTTAAATCCGATCCGTGGAATGTAGGTTTTTTTGTAGCACCTTCCAAGCCAACTCAGTTATTGTATGGCGAAGTGGATGCCTATAGAAGCAAAACTAGTGGAGAGAATTGGATTAAAGTCAATGATTGGAGCGAATACTATAGCAATGTAGTAGGTAAATTGCACGCCGATATTATGGTCATCAAAGAATTTAAAGATGGGGCAAATAAAGCTTTCATTCTTATTGGTCACCATGGTGGCATAAGCAAAACCTATGATTACGGCCTTACCACTGAAAATATTACCCTTTTTGGTATGAACAATAGCCAGTACTACGATGCAAGGTCATACCCTTCTGACCCGAGCTGGATATTTGCAGGTGCGCAGGACCAGGGTATGCAACGCGGCAATGTTACCGATGAGTTGATCGGTGATTTTTTTCAAATGATCAGCGGTGATTATGGCCATGTAGAGTTTACAGGTAGTGGAAAAAGTATGTGGATTATGTATCCCGGCGGATCATTGAGCTTTTATAAAAATCCACTTTCACAAAAATTTCCGACGGCAGGTTATAAAATGGAGAACGACAACTCCGGGGCCTGGATACCACCAGTTGCAGTCAATCCACATAGCCAAGACAATGAAGTGTACCTCGCCGGAGGAAATACCGGAGGTAGTGGATCGTACATTATAAAAGTCAGCTTCGATGGCGATGATGCGTTGCTGGCAGAGCAATTGCCTTTTAATTTTAGTGCAAGTGGCGGGTCATTGAGTGCCCTGGCGATAAGCCCGATGGATGAAAGAATCTGGTTTGCTGCCACGTCAAATGGCAAGGTGTACAAGTCATTCGATGCAGGCCAATCGTTTAAATTGATGCAATCTATGGTAGCAGAGGGCCAGTACCTTTATGGCTCGTGCATATTACCGTCTGAGTTGGATACCAATGTAGTTTATTTATCGGGCAGCGGCTATGGTCCGGCTCCTGTGTATAAATCTACCAATGCCGGCAAAACTTTTTTACCAATGAAAACCGGCTTGCCATCGACTGTTGCTTTTAATATTGTGGCCAATGAAGACGAATCCAAGTTATATGCCGCAACTGAAGCCGGCCCTTACGTATACATCGCTGAAGAAAACAAATGGTATCCTCTGACAGGGGCTTTTACGCCTACCCAAACGTATTGGAGTGTAGAATATATACCTTCTCTTAAAACAGCCAGATTTGGCACTTATGGCCGTGGGGTATGGGACTTTAGAGAATCTGATTTGTCCTCCAAGACCATTGATGAAGAAGAGATTAGTATTAAAATAGGGCCAAACCCAACATCCAATTTTGTTTTTATCGATGGCCGAACTAAGTTGGATAAAGCCGAATTGTATGCCTCTAATGGACGGAAATTAATGACCCTAACCAACGATCTCTCAAAAATAGATTTATCAGAAATGGATAGTGGTATATATTTTGTGAAGATCTATTCAGGAAAAAAAGAAACAACTAAAAAAATAATTAAAATTTAAAAAATATGACGCAATTGTTAGGTGTAGGTTCAAGAGTGAAACATCCGGCATATGGAGATGGAGTTGTCATAGGCATAGATGTAGCCGCATATAAAATGTGTTTTATGCATTTTGGCCTGAAGTATGTAGGCAAGGAGTATCATGCATGGGAAGTGGTGGAAGCCATCGAGCCAGACGAACCCATTACCTATACAGAGGCAGAGAAATCTTTGGTAAAGATAATACGGGCTTTTTCCGATATCACAGAAGTCGTACCTTTGGGCGACAAATGGAAAGGCGGCGTCATGATCTTAAAGCCGGAAGAAGCCAATCTAAAACCAAAAGAAATACCCATCGACGCATTTTTCCATAAAATTGTAATGGTGAGAGATCGGGTAAGGGTAATGGAGCAAAGAATCAATGCCAGTAAACTCGAGGACGAAGAGAAAGTAAATCTTCAGCAATACATCACAAGAATATATGGCTCATTGACTACCTTCAATATTTTGTTTAAAAACAAAGAAGACCAGTTTGTGGGAGATAAAGGGAGCAACGATTGATATCTTGCCATCTCAAAACTGTTTGAACCTGTAAAGTGTTTTATTAAAGCAGCAATATCGCTGGGTCTATTATTTTAATCAATGGTTATTTTGAAACAATCAATATTTTACTTATTTATCGTATTCCTCTTCAACGGTTGTGTGAGTCCGCACCAGACTTTTTCTAAAATTGCTCCGGGCATGTGGCGGGGTGTGCTGTTTCTCGACAACGAAGGGCCTTTGCCAGCCAGTAAGAAAGAGATAGTGCAAGGCACCAATGCAATTGGAGAACTTCCATTTAATTTTGAAGTGGTATATGATGATACCGACAATTTTCACATAGTCATCCACAATGGCGAAGAGCGCATAAAAGTAGATAATATAAAATATGGCCGGGACAAGCAAACTGCCAAGGATACGCTTGTGGCAGACTTTCCACAATACGACACCTATCTCAAAGTACTGGTAGAAGAAGCGGTAATGGAAGG
>JAYUTD010000314.1:0-10639 GCA_043755305.1 Saprospiraceae bacterium | reverse complement strand
CATTGGGGAGTCGGGAGCTCGTTCCGCACGAGGTCCTCGTAGGTCTCTCGCGCCGTCACCACCGCCCAGCGCGAGCCATCGACCAACACCTCGGCGACACGCGGCCGGGCGTTGTACTGCGAACTCATGCCATTTAAAATTAGAGCCAAAAAAATAAAAAATAAAAATTTTTTAGCAACCGGAAAGCTATATTGAGCCTTAGAATTTGTCACTTTCTACATATGCTTTGATCAATTCCTGTTCGCCTTCCTTGCCAGATTTGGCATTGCCATGTTCCATACCGAGGATGAATTCACGATTGCTGGCCTTGGCTTTATTGTAAATGTGGTTGAATAAAAAATTATAATTTATTTCACCTGAAGTAGGTTCATTTCTTCCGGGTTCATCACCAATTTGAAAATACGCAATTTCATCCCATACCAAGTCCATATTGTGAGACATTCTGCCTTCGTTGCGCTGCATATGCCACATATCAAAAAGAATTTTACAGGATGGGCTGTTGACAGCCTTGCATACCATATAAGTTTGATCAGAGTGGCGAAGAAACAAGTCCGGGGTATCTGATAGAGGTTCTAAGACCATGGTGAGTCCATGTGGTTCGAAAATTTCTGCGGCTCTTCTCAACGACTCTATGACATAAGCAGTTTGAACACCCAAAGGCAATGAACGATCAAAATTGCCCGGCACCACAGTCATGTATTTTGCATTGGTTCTTTTTGCCACAGTTACCGCATCCCGGCAGGCTTTCAAAAATTTCTCTCTCCAGTCTTTATTTCCGCTGGTGAGTGAGGTACTCAAGGGCCAATTGTCAAATGCGACTACAAAGACACCCATCTTCATACCATTTTTTTCAAGGGCATTGCCTATTTTCGTTTGCAGACTAATGTCACGAACCATCATGCCATTGTCTTCAATAGCCCTGAAACCTGCATCATGCATAAAGTTGATTTGATCGATTAAATCTTTACCGGCAGAATTTTCAAACATACCGAAATGGGGAGCATAAAGCAGGTTGAAAGTATGATGTGAAATGGAATCCTTTGGTTGAAATGGAGCGCGGGACGAAAGACCCAAACCTGCTATAGCTAGTGTGCTTTGTGTAATAAATTTTCTTCTTGGAAGCATGATTATTTAACTTTGAAAACAAATATAATGAAAGTTAAATAAAGGAAGCAAGTATCTTGACAAGGAAATAACTTATGATTGACTTTACGCGATTCAGCAAACGTATAAGCTAAATTAAGCTCATTTTGCACTAACGACTGTATTTGTTCTTGTCCAATCGGTATTGGTGATTATAATAACCAATACGTATTACTATGTCTTTCTTTAGTCTTTGCATTGTTGGATTTTATTTTATCTTTCTGCGTAAATAAAGCTATTTATGTCTTACATTTACGCATTAAATCGTAGAAAATTGAGGCAAATGAGATCCTTTTTATTAATCATATACATACTGTGCAGCGTCACAATTGCAAAAACCCAATTGGCCACGAGCACTCCATTTTATGAGCTGCGCATTTATTACGCCCCGGAAGGGAAACTCGAAGCCTTGTTGTCAAGATTCAGAAACCACACCACCGGGCTTTTTGAAAAACACGGCATGAAAAATATTGGCTATTGGCTTCCCTTAGAAAATACAGAAAATAAATTATTGTATATACTTGCTTATCCTTCAAAAGAGGCCAGAGACAAGTCGTGGAGTGATTTTATGAATGACCCTAATTGGATAGCAGTGCAGAAGGCAACAGAAGCCAAAGGCCCCATCGTCTCCAGAGTCGAAAATATCTTTATGACCGAGACCGATTTTTCTCAAAGCGATTTTTCTTCCAAAGGCAATCGGGTATTTGAGTTGCGAACTTACAAAACCACGCCCCACAATCTTGGACTTCTTATGGCAAGATTTCGCAACCATACCTGTAACTTATTTACTAAGTATGGCATGACCAACTTAGCCTACTTTACCCAAAATGAAATGGATGACACCCTTATCTACTTACTCGCACACAAATCCAAAGCAGATGGACTGGCTTCATTCAATGCATTTGTATTGGATCCTTTATGGATTGAAGCAAAAGCTGCATCGGAAAAATTGGCGAAGCAATCCCTGACTGTTTCAATAAAGTCGGAGTATTTGGTACCTACAGATTTTTCGGTATGGAAGTGATTAATGACATTGGATATTAATAAATTAAAAAAGGACCCAACTCTCGCCAGATCCTTTTCAATTTTATATTAAAACATTTCCTTTCAATACTATAAGTTGAGCAATGCCTTTCCCGGATATACCGCACTGTCACCCAACTCTTCTTCTATTCTCAACAATTGATTGTACTTGGCTATCCTGTCACTCCTTGATGCAGAGCCGGTTTTTATTTGTCCACAGTTCAATGCCACTGCAAGGTCTGCTATAGTAGTGTCTTCAGTCTCACCACTTCTATGGCTCATCACTGAGGTGAAGCCATTTCTTGTTGCCAATTGTACAGCCTCGATAGTCTCAGTTAGTGTACCGATCTGATTGACCTTGATCAATATCGAATTGGCTGCTTCAATATCAATACCTTTTTGCAATCGCTTTGTATTGGTGACAAACAAGTCATCACCCACCAGTTGGGTTTTACTGCCAAGGGCTTTGTTGAGTTTTACCCAGGTATCCCAATCGTCTTCATGTAGTCCATCTTCAATAGATACGATAGGGTAGGCATTGACCCACTCTTGCCAGTAAGCGACCATTTGATCAGAAGTGAGTTTATCCCCACTTGACTTATGGAAGTGGTACACTTTTTCTTCCTCATTCCAAAATTCTGAAGCCGCTGCATCCATCGCAATGAATACATCTTCGCCAGGTCTGTAGCCTGCTGATTCTATAGCCTTGAGCACAATTTCTATAGCTTCTTTATTTGACTTGATGTTAGGGGCAAATCCGCCTTCATCTCCTACATTGGTAGAATAGCCTTTGGCTTTCAATACAGTTTTCAAGTGATGAAAGACTTCTACTCCCATACGCAATCCTTCTGAAAAACGATCGGCGCCTAATGGCATAATCATGAACTCCTGAAAGTCAATGCTGTTGTCTGCATGGCTACCGCCATTCAATATATTCATCATAGGTACAGGCATGACATGGGCATTGACTCCACCTACGTATCTGTACAATGGTTGATCCAATTCAAGTGCAGCGGCGTGTGCTATTGCAAGTGACACCCCCAGTATAGCATTGGCACCCAGATTGGATTTATTCTCAGTACCATCTATTTCTATCATGATATCATCGATGTACCTTTGGTCAAATATAGATTCGCCAATCAGTGCCTCTCTTATCTTTTCGTCTACATTGAAGCAGGCATTTTGTACGCCTTTGCCTTGATATCTGCTCTTGTCATTGTCCCTAAGTTCTACCGCTTCATACTTTCCGGTAGATGCACCTGATGGCACTGCGGCTCTTCCCATTACGTCGTTTTCCGTCCATACTTCGACCTCTACTGTTGGGTTGCCTCTTGAGTCAAGTATTTCTCTTGCCCTTATGTCTGTAATTACACTCATGATTTTTTATTTGTTTTTATGTTGTCTGATTAAAGTTATAAATTCATCGAACAGGTATTGTGAGTCATGTGGTCCGGGGGAAGCTTCAGGATGGTACTGCACAGAGAAGGCTGGCTTATGTTTCAAGCGTATACCTTCTATGGAATCGTCATTGAGGTTGACATGTGTCACTTCCACCTCCGGGTTGTCATTGATTTGCTGTGCAGAGACTGCAAAGCCATGATTCTGACTTGTGATCTCGCACTTACCCGACAATAAATTTTTTACCGGATGATTGATGCCTCTGTGTCCATTGTGCATTTTGTAGGTATCAATGCCATTGGCCAGGGCTAGGATCTGATGACCAAGGCAGATACCAAATATAGGTTTATTGGTTGCCATCATTTGCCTGGTTATTGTCACTGCATAGTCCATAGCAGCCGGGTCGCCTGGGCCATTCGATAAAAAATAAGCATCTGGCTCAAATGACTGTATTTCTTCAAATGGTGTTTTTGCCGGAAAAACTTTTGTAAAACAATTTCGCTGTTCAAAATTGCGCAATATATTTCTCTTTGTGCCAAAGTCCATCACGGCTATTCGAATATCAGCTGTAGGCTCACCCAATACGTAGGGTGTAGTAGTGGTTACTTTTGAGGAAAGCTCAAGACCTGACATATCAGGTACTTTGGCCAATTGTTTTTTTAAGGCTTCAACATCAAAAAGTTCAGAAGAGATGATACAATTCATCACTCCACCTTCTCTGATTTGCCTGACAATCTCTCTTGTATCTACATCATAAATACAAATGGTGTGTTGGTCTTCAAAGTACTTCTGGATATCCTGGTCTGCCATAATACGTGAATATTCATTGGTAAAATTTTTACACACCAGACCTGAAATCTGGACTTTATCAGATTCTGCATCACTGTTTTTGGTTCCATAGTTACCTATATGTGCATTGGTAGTTACAAGAATTTGTCCATAATAGGATGGATCAGTGAACACTTCCTGATAACCGGTCATGCCAGTATTGAAACAAATTTCTCCGGTTGATGTGCCTTTTTTTCCTGCAGCTTTACCATGGTATATTTTTCCATTAGCCAGGACTAGGATTGCTTTGAGTTGGTCAGTTTCAGCCATTTATAAAAATAAATTTATGCAAATATATTCAATACTATTCTTTTTATCGCCATTTTACCAAATAAATGTCAATTTTAAAAGAGAGTTGTCCTAAGGCATGACTATAAAAAACATTGATGTTTGTCATGAATATTATACGAAATATTATTTCGTACAATGAAAAATTAAAATTGCTGTCAGGCGCCAAAATTAAATACCGTTTCTACATATTAAATATAAAACTGATATGTAATGTGTATTCTAGCTTATTGGGCAACACCAGCAATATAAACAGATACCCAAAAAATATTGCCTACCTTTGTAAAAAATTACCGCTTTGACATTCGAAGATTTAAATATTAACAAGCCACTGCTCAAAGCATTAGATGAGCTAGACTTTGTATATCCTACGGCAATACAAAAAGAGAGCTTTGCCAGGATTATGTCAGGGAGAGATCTGGTAGGCATTGCTCAAACAGGCACTGGTAAGACCTTTGCTTACTTGCTTCCTTTGTTAAGGATGTGGAAATTTTCTAAAGAAGTCAGCCCTACCGTAGCTATACTAGTGCCTACCCGCGAATTGGTTGTGCAAGTTGAAGAAGAAGTTAAAAAGCTGGCACTTTATATGAATGTGCGAATACTGGGTGTATATGGAGGTGCCAATATCAATGTGCAGTCAAAGGCTATTTACGGTGGTCTCGATATTATAATCGGCACTCCGGGACGATTTATGGATCTGGCTTTGAATGGTGCACTAAAGCTAAAAAAAATCAATAGCTTAGTTATTGATGAAGTGGATGAAATGCTAAGCCTGGGACTAAGGGTTCAATTGGAAAATATATTTCAGTTGATGCCCAAAAAAAGACAAAACATAATGTTTTCTGCGACCATGACGCCGGATATTGATGTTATCATTGATGAATTTTTTGATATGCCTGATAAGGTAGTGATAGCACCAAGTGGAAGCCCATTGAGTCAAATCTCACTTTCTTTTTATGGTGTGCTCAATTTTTTTACAAAGATCAATCTATTGGAGCATCTTTTGAAAAAAGATGCCTCAATGGAAAAAGTATTGGTATTTGTAGAGAGTAAAAGATTGGCGGATGCTGTTTTTGAAAAACTGTCAGGTGTATTTATTGGTGCTATAGATGTGATTCATTCTAATAAAACCCAAAACCATAGATTTAGAGCTGTCAATGGCTTTGCCGATGGCACTTTTCGAGTCCTTATAGCAACTGACATTATAGCGAGAGGTCTGGACATTGAAGCAGTCACTCATGTAGTGAATATAGATACACCTGCTGTTCCAGAACTTTTTATGCACCGTATAGGCCGCACAGGTCGAGCGGATAAAAAAGGCATTGCCATCACTTTTACGACACAACGTGAACTAGAGAATCTGGCTGCTATTGAGGCATTGATGAAAAAAAATATAGATGAAGTGCCATTTCCCAAAGAAGTAGAAGAATCCACTCAGTTTATTGAAGAAGAAAAGGAAACCTTTTTTCAAAAAAATTATTTCGTGGAAAAAAAGTTGAAAAATTCCAAAGGTGCTTTCCACGAAAAATTGGCCAAAAATGTAAAAGTGAATGCTGGTGGTTTTGCGAAAAAAAGAGCAGCCAGAACAAAGGCTTTGGGAAAGAAATACAGAAATACCAGATAAAATATTACCATCAAGAAATGTATGAGTATTTATGTATAATTATTCATATCTAATTTTTTTAATCCACTAATTTACTTTCAAGAAATAAACCCATAAAAGAGCTATAGTTCTCCTGCCTTTTCGCAATACTTTTAATTTAAATAAACCAACAGATTTCAAATAGCAAAAGCCAGCAATTAATTATTTCCAATAGGAAAATAAGCTTTCAGTGGCAAATCAGCGTTTAGGATATAGAATATTTTAATATATTATTGCGTATATTTGACAAATTTATTATTGACTCATAGATGAAAATTCTCCATACAGCCGATTGGCACATTGGCAAAGTACTACATCTTTTTGACCTGGAAGAAGACCACCGGCTTTTTTTTAACTGGATGGTAGAATTGATTAAACAAGAAGAGATAGATGTCCTCATTGTAGCGGGTGATGTTTTCGACCAAAATAATCCTTCCAACGAATCAAGAAAACTGTATTTTGAATTGCTCAGGGATTTGGCAGAGCTGAAACTTCAGATCATTATCACCGGTGGGAACCATGACAGTATCAACATGCTGCAGGCATCAAAGGAATTGCTGGCACTTTTAGGGATAACTGTTATTGCAGGAGTACCGGATGATTTTGAGCATCAGATTATTCCTTTAAAAAATAAAGAAGGAGATACCAAAGCCATCTGTGCTGCAGTACCTTTTTTAAGAGATAAAGATTTGAGGACTTATGTGGCTGGTGAGACAAGTGAAAATAGAATCAATGCTACTAGAAATGGTATAGTTGACCATTATATAAAATGTAAACATTTGATTACACGTCTTTATAAAGATAAATATCCAACGCTTGCCATAGGTCATTTATATATACAAGGTGCGACACTATCTGATGGTGAGCGAGATATTCAAATTGGCAATCAGGCGGGCATAGAATCAAAAAAATTGGAGGACTTATTTGATTACATGGCGTTGGGCCATATTCATATTGCAAATCGATATGGCAATGGAACAATACGCTATTCAGGGTCACCGATCGCCCTGAGTTTTTCAGAAAAGGAAGACGTCAAAACTGTTATCATCATTGAAATCCGCGATAGAGTGGTACAATCTCGGTCTGTCAAAGTTCCGGTATTCCGATCTCTTTTAAAGTGTGTAGGAACTTGGAACCGAATTAAGGAACAAATAGAAATGCTCAATCTTCAAAATTTGCTTCCGCCACTTATAGAATTAGAAATAAACGAAAATGTGGGAATGATTCCAGCCATTGAGCTTGAAATTTCAAATTATAAACTCAATGGTATTAACATAGTCAAAAGGAGATTTGTAACAGAGCAAAATGAAAAAACACTTTCGGCATCATTGCATAGGATTAAAAGTATTGCTGAGCTCAATCCAAATGAGGTGTTTCTTAAAAGAATTGAGGATTTGGCATTGAGTGGGGAAGATAAGTTAATCCTGGTGCAAACTTATGCACAATTATTAGAGGAAGTTCAAAGCAGTGAGATAAGATGAAGATTACTAAACTAATTTTCAAAAATATAAACAGCCTCAAGGATGAGCATGTAATTGATTTCAATGAGGAACCTCTTTACGGTTCTGGTTTATTTCTAATAACGGGGCCAACCGGGTCGGGCAAGTCAACAGTACTTGATGTGATTACACTTGCTTTGTATAATGAAATTCCCAGGTTTGGTACCATTTCAAAAAATTCTATAATTAGCCTGGGCTCTATATTAACGCATCATACCAAAGAAGCCTATGCAGAAGTACACTATCAAGCGAACAATAAACTGTATGCATCAAGGTGGTCATTGGCTAAGAATAGAAACGAAAATTTCAATGACTACCACATGGAGTTGTGGGATTTGACGGAAGGCAAACTTTTGGATTACAAAAAAGGAGAAATCCCGAAGGCCAATGAAACAATTATTGGGCTCAATTACGATCAATTTGTCAAATCTATTTTGTTGAGCCAGGGCGAATTTGCCCAATTCCTTAAGGCTTCCCATGCAGATCGTTCCGAACTACTGGAAAAGATTACCGGAACAGAAATCTACAGACGCCTTGGAATAGCTGCATTTCAAAAACATAAGCAGTTCAAAGAAATATTGGAAGCGGAACAATCCCATTTGCAGTTGATAGCTGTTTTGACAAGTGAAGAAATTGAACTCTATGAAAATAAAATAACTGAACTTGATGCCTTCCTGTCTGAGAATGCAAGCCAAATTGTTTTACTTAATGAAAAAAAATCAAAGAAAGAAGAACATCAGCTGCTTAAGACACAACTGCAGCAATACAATCAAAAT
Organism: Saprospiraceae bacterium; assembly: GCA_043755305.1. Taxonomy (GTDB): domain Bacteria; phylum Bacteroidota; class Bacteroidia; order Chitinophagales; family Saprospiraceae; genus JADKBO01. The sequence goes on along the minus strand of JAYUTD010000314.1, from coordinate 2,042 downwards.
AAGGCAATGCTGCTTGAAAGGATGGAGTCCTTTAGCGTAAATGAAGATCGAATGAAGAAACATGAGAGCCTTGCTTCTCTGAGAGGCGATCTTACACTCTTCAATGACCTTGCTGACAGACAAAATAAACTTTCTGCAAATGAGCAATTACTTACCAATGCAGCAGTAGAGCTTCACAATGAAAAGCAAATTTTATTTCGCAAGGCAAAATCACTTTTGCAGGTTGATATTACAGCGGAAGATTTCAACAGTAGCATTGGCGAATTTGAAAATAAGATAAAAGCATTTGATGAAGATTTGAACAGATTGAGGAAAGAAGGTGAATCCATACGTGCTGAAACCGCCATTATTGTTAGCAATATGGATGCTCAACATAAGCATTGGTACAAAGATCGAATCGAACCAATCCAGGCCATTCAGCAGATTGCGAATGAATTGGCCGGGTCGGGTCAATTGTTAAAGAAGAATGGCTTTGACCAAAAAACCAATATTGCTGATTTGGTAAAGCAAAACGAATTCATATTGAATCAAATAAGTGATTTTAAACTTGCCATTGACATTGTCTCTGGTATAGCCGACTTGTCAGGACAGCATGAAAGTCACCTTAACAACATCCACTTACTTGAGTTATTTTTAAAGGACATTTCTTTGGCAATCACGCATAAAATGAAGGACAAGAAGGAGGTAGAATTAGTTCTTGTAAAATTGAGAAAGCAAAAAGAGGATGCTTTTACAAAACGGGAATTAACCTCTTTAAGAGAAAACCTTATAGATGGTCAGCCATGCCCGTTGTGCGGAGCTCTCGAGCATCCATTTTGCTTAGATAAAAGCATTGTAGAGATTGGGAGTATCGAGATTGCCTTGAAGGGGGCAGAACTGGAGGAGAATTTGATCACGGGTCAGTTAATAGATCTCAACAAGCAGCAATCCACCACTGAAGCTCAAATTATGGGTAGCCATCAGGCATTGAATAAATGTGACAATGAATTGGTTGTATTGAAAAGTAGATTGACAGTTATGGCTGAAAACCATTTTGACAAAAATGGAATGCTCTTGGAAATTGAAAAACTCAATCATCAAATTACAATCAACAGATCCGTTATTAATGCATTAGAAAGTACAATAATTTTAAAACCATTGCAGGATAGGTATGAAAATCTTCAAAAAGTACTTGCATCATTTGTTGATAAACAAAACCTTAAAACAAAATTAACTTCTTCGGAGAACCCATTGTCTGATGCAAATAGTATCAGAAATGAACTACAAAAAATTGTTGACCTACAATTGAAAACCGAAACCGCTTTGAAAGAAAATAGAAAGCACTCTGTTGAAAATAAATCTAAGTTGGAAGACCTGCAAATATACATCAATGCAAGTTTGAAAAGCTTGGATATTGAAGGAATTGAAGCTGCCAATGCGTACCTCATGGACGATATCACATTCTCTAGATTAAAGGAAGAATCGATGAACTATATGCTTGAACTGGAACAAATTAATACAAAATTAAAAGATGTTAATCTTAGATTAAAGAGTTTTTCTGAATATGACTTTGACAATAATCAATTAGAAGAGATTATTGGTACTTTGGCAAAGATCACCAAGCAGCAGGACGAGAAAAACCAGGATAAGGGCAGTATTTTGCAAAGGCTTTCACAAAATAAAGAAAACAAAAACAAGGCTCTATCCATAGCCGAAAAGATTGGTAATTTGGAAAAGGAGATAATCAGATGGGAGTTGCTAAAGAATTTAATAGGGGATTCCGCCGGGAAAAACTTTGCGAATTTTGCCCAGGAACTTACTTTGGTCCAGATAATTGAATTAGCCAATGTAAGGCTCATAGCACTTACTGACAGATATCTTTTAAGTCTGAAAAATAATGAACTTTATGTCATTGACCAATACCTTGGCAATATTGAAAGAAGTGTAAAAACTTTATCCGGTGGTGAGAGCTTTATACTTTCATTGGCTCTGGCACTAAGTTTGAGTGATTTAGCAAGCCACAATGTTAGATTGGATTGTTTATTTATTGATGAAGGATTTGG
>JAYUTD010000313.1:0-4238 GCA_043755305.1 Saprospiraceae bacterium | reverse complement strand
ATTTTATTGAATTGGGATCATTGGGGCATGCTGAAAAATTGTAGTTGATGGTAGAATTTATTGGCAATGGTAGAAGCAAATTGCCTTCTGCATTGTATAAATTCATTGCACAACTGGATTTATTGAAAAAAGTATATGTATAATCACAACAACCAGTACTGATGTTTCTGCCACAACCATATGCCTTAAAGCTCACATTGTCGCAGCAACCCTCGCAAGAGAGTCTTTCTTCGTAACATATTTTTGTAAATTCTCCCGTAATTTCATCAAGGCCCATAACCCTTACTACAACTGGCGAGCTTGGGCATATAAAGTAGCTAAGTGTTGTTAAATCCTCTTCGATAAATTGCAAAAATTCCCCATTTACAAAAATCATTTGCTTGCAATTTTTTGTCCCTGTCGTTGATTTTATTAGCACTTCCGCTTTACAACAATTATTTATTGCAGGTGAATAATTAACAGCAACATTAATTTCACTGCAGAAGCCGCAGTCTCCGTCAGTTCTGTTTTCAGTAGTTGGGTTCTTGCCTTCTTTCAATTGTTCTTCTCTGGCACAAGAGAATAAAAGAAGAACCAAAGGTGTCAACAGGAATAATTTCATTTTCATCTTAAGATTTTATTTTAATGTGTTAATAATCTACATGTGATTGACATTACATAATGAATAAACGTTTATTTAAAATAAAACCCCATTAAAATTCAAAAAAAAAGCCATTGTTAATTTACAATGGCTTTTTTTATTTTGAAGCAATAGGTGGTCATACGGAAGTTCTTGTATTGAAAAATCTTTATAAAATTAGTCTTTTTTAAATATCATTATGCCTAGATATACGGGTCCAAAACCAGGATCATACGTAGCTTCTATTTTGAGGTAGTCACCATCCACTATGTATGGAAAAGTGCCATTCAGAAAGTTAATAAACCTGTATTCATAGGCCAAATCGGCTTCACTGCCTGCAATTTTTGTGGAAATATTAGCTGTGGTGCTAATCGTGTTAAGATTAGATATATAATAATTGCCCAGAAAAAAATTGACGGCAGTTTTTCCCGACAACTTATGCCCCTCATTATCCTTTTCCTTTTCCAGCGTCAGATACATTTCGTACATGTGGGTTTTGATGTCTGATTTGAACTTTGCACCTTCAGATTCATAACCAAGAAAATTCCATTTTCCTTCCAAGGGCTTAATATCATACGGGCATTCACCTTTAGTATATTCACCAATACCAGCGCAGTCTGCATTGCAACTATTCCCATAAGTTACATCATTGCAACCGCATACCGGATCATATAGCGTAATACAAACGCAGTCATCTTTGGGATTTGGTACACAATTGGATTTTTTCTCACAAGAGGATACCAAAATAACTAAAAAGCTAAAATAAAATAATATTTTCATTTCTTAATGTTTTTTCTAAAACGCCAATAGAAAAGGTTTCGTTTGAGATAATTATAATATTATTTTCAATCACCATTAGACCACGTCTGAAACGGAAGAATGTTTATTTGAATGATCATCTACTATTGTAAACTGTCTCCGAGTTTTATATCGTCTAAAGGCACATATTTTGTTATGATTCCATTTAAATCTTTCCATGGGATAGTAAATACAATGGGACCTCGCACATAAGCTGCAGCCTCGTATGGATTGTATAGGCATTTTAATCCTTGTTTAGTTATGGCGTAGTTTTGTGGGAGTGCAAATTTTTCTCCAAAGAAATAGTTTTTTTCATCATAATCTTGTCCCAATTCCTTTTTTTCGGATTCATAAAATGATTTTTCAACCACAACCTTCATCGCAGTGGTATCCTGAATTAGTTTTTCTACTTCTATAAGAGTGCCACTGTTCCTTTCAAAATTGAGGTAAGTCATATATGAATTGGGATGAGCTCCACCAGTAAAAAAATTGTCGCCCATAATTAAGCTTATTACTTCATTGCCTAAAAAATTTGTGTCAATAAAAGATTCGTAATAATAGCCAAAAAATAAGCCATCTCTTTCCTTTGAGTCAACTTCAGATGATTTTATAAATTGGTCAATCGCAGCATCAATATTTAAAGGCTTAGGATTATTTTCTTCAGGATTTATAAAGCTATAAAAATTTTCAAACTGCCTTTTTTTGATTTCGCGTATTATTGCATCATCTGCCTTACCCAATCCCAAAGATTTTGGAAATTCTAGCAAAACATAAGAGTAAGAGGTATCATTTTGGGTAATCACTTTAGGTCCACTCTTGTAAATACTATCCATTGTGATGGCTATAGGAGCAGAAAGAGGGGTGTCAGTTCCACTATTTTTTTTATCCCATTTGCAAGATGACGATAAAATAACTAATAACATTAGAGACAAAATAAGCTTGATTGGTTTCATTTTTTAAATAAGATATAACTGTTTAATAAGCTTATTAATTGCCAGATTCTGTTAATTAGTTCCCCATTTCAGCCTCTTTCTTATAAATCTATTCGAAAAAGTAAAATTATGATTGGGACTTATTGTACCTGTTTTGTTATTTCTGGACATTATCATTATAAAAAGACAGATTATTAAAGACTGTTAATACCGTTTGAGCCCTTTGCTTGCCATCCAATTTTTGCGACATATAGCCTATTTCAGCCCTCATTTTTTTGCTAAATGCATATCCTATACCTCCGTAAAGCCGATCTCTATCAAAAGCCGGAGTCTTACTATTCAAAAACACCTCGTTGTAAGCTGAAAGGTAGATAGAATGTTCAGTCATTGTTTTTGTATTGAGTGCTACATTGAGACTTAAAAAATACCGAAATCTCAATTTGAAGACTTCAGGCAACCACCTTTCTTCTATTCTATACCTATGTTGTATGCTAAATCTCCCAAAATTTTGTTTGGTAATAAATTGCTGAAAAACCCTGTGCTCATTGAAAGAACTCTTGTCATCATTGCCTGTGATGTAATTGGAAGATTTTATAAAGGCATAACCCAATAATATATTGTTATTGTTTTCTGTCAGGTTGTAGCCAAGACCTGTTCTGAGCAATAATTGTTGCAGATCTCCTGCAAAATTGTAATTGCGATACTGCACTTCATTTAAAAATGTAAAATGCTTATTTATAGGGTTGTTGCCAAGATAAAAAAACCAATTGCCTGTGCTCGTTGATTGCGCCGACAAGCCAATATAGGTAAGCAACAAAAAAAATATTATTGTTATTTTACTTATTTTCATTTTTAAGTTTTTAAAATTTTAGAAATATGAATTTGGTCTAAACAAAAGCACTATTATTTTTTATTAGGCTCAGTTTGTAAAAGTGCATTCATATTGCGAATCACACATAGTAAGAAATTTTAAGTGAAAGGGCATACAGATTGCTTAAGTAGTTGGTTGTTTAAAAAATCAATATACCTTTTCACTTTTAAATAAATATTATTTTATTATGAAGATCTAAAAGCCACTTCATGGTAGCCTTCTTCATGTGGTCCCAAGAACAATCTTGCATAAATCCGATAGATCACAAATCCATCAATAATGAAATTTAAAGAAGTAATAGTGGTAAGAAAAATTTGACTTTCATGTATATGTCCTAAAAGTAAATCTTCTCCTATAAAAGTAGGAGTAATAGGGAAGCCGGCTAAGCCCAGACAACAAATCACAAATAAAAAAGCCAACCTTGGATGCTCATATGAGTGACCATGAAATTGATTTAGGTCAACTATTTTGCTTGATTTTCTTAATTTATAAATACACCAAAATCCTACCATAGCAGAAATAATAATACCACTTAAAAAAATGTGTACCTGGGTGTAATCAAACTGCTCATTTAGACCAATGGCCAATGATGTGTACAACTGATTAAGTACGATAAGCACCCAGGCATGATTTGCTGATTTGCGCTCTACAAATGCAAGAGAGATCAAGAAAAAGCCTAGAAGTGAATACAACTCAGGCAATAAACCTTCTATGTTTTCCGGCATTAATTCCCGGTTATAGACCAAAAATAAGCCTGCAAAATACAACAATCCAAATATTGCAAAAATGGCTTTGCTGTTTACCTTTTTTATTTCAATGCCTATTTTTTTAAGTGGTGACCATAAATAAGTAAATATAAAATAATCCAGGTTCCATTCTTTAATACTAAGTGCAAATAAAGTAAGTTTAATTCTTCCCCATGTATTATTAGGAAAATTGTGTATTGGTGGCGTAAAGTTGAAAAATTGGTCGTGAATCATATAGCTAAGTACAGATGGTGATACCAATAACTGGTAAC
>JAYUTD010000312.1:0-4245 GCA_043755305.1 Saprospiraceae bacterium | reverse complement strand
TTGCATCTTCGGTAATATGGCTTAAGTGGTAATCTATTTCATCAATGGTAGCCATTGCAAAGCTTCTGTCGTTTTCAATGGTGTGGTTTCTTTCTCTTTTGTCGTAATTGACGATACCGGACTTATATTCTTTTATCAGGCAAATATAAAATTCCAGAATGTGTCTTATGTGCTGGCCAATGCTCGACTGCGACATCAGTGGAGACTTGTGTACATATTGATCCGCATGCAATGATGCAATCAGAGACTTTAACTCTTTTAAATTTTCAACACAGTAAGTTGTTATGCGCATATAGGACTCATGGTTTTTATTCGCATAGCGATCGTTTTAATCTAAAACCGAAACAAAAATAAAACTCAATTATCACAAAATTATCACACACAGCAGCACCACTGTGCTGCTGTCATGCTTTTGTAAAAAGGATACCGTTTACTCAAATTTCACCTCTTTTACAATTTCCTTGTCGCCTCTTTTGATCAATACTTTGGCTTTTTCCCCTGCCTTAAACATAGCCAGGGCTTTCATATAGGACATCATATCCACTACCTCTGTGTCATTCATCTTAAGCACGATGTCTCCTTTTTGAAGATCGGCTTTAAAAGCGGGTTTCCCTTCTCTTACACCATCAATTCGCATACCTTTGCCATCGTATAAGTAATCTGGGACTACGCCAAGACTTACGGTAAATTTTGGTGCATCGCTGGACTCGTCTTTGGTTTTGGTAAACAGGAGTTTGCCATTGTCATTGAGATCTTCTATTACATTGAGCACATAAATAGAGATATCCCGCATGCCTCCATAATTGAGCAGTTGCATGTCATCGCTTGGTTTGTGGTAATCGCTGTGCTGACCGGTAAAAAAAGCCAGCACCGGTAGGTTTTGTAAATAGAATGAAGTATGGTCAGATGGTCCTACGCCGGATTCCATTTTCTTTATTTTCAATTTCTTATTGTTGGCCTTGTCAAGTATGGCAGGGAACACCGGACTGGTGCCTGTGCCGTTGATGGCCAGTGCCCTTTCTTCATTGAGCCTGCCGACCATGTCCATATTGATCATGTAATTGATTTCACTAATAGGCACAATCGGATGATTGACAAAATAGTTGGATCCCCACAATCCTTTTTCTTCTCCGGAAAAGGCAATGAAAATATAATTGTTGGCTTGTTTCTTCTTTTCTTTGAGCACACTTGCGAGAAAAAGCAACATGGATACGCCACTTGAATTGTCGTCTGCACCATTGTGTATGGCAGCCGGACCGGTATAAAGAGAACCTTCCTTGCCATAGCCCAGGTGGTCAAAATGTGCGCCAATGACGACTGTGCTTTTTGCTCCATTGTCAATGTAGCCAATCACATTCCTGCCTTTTATTTCTGCGTCATCCGCAGCAGGTTCCGCCGCATGTGGATTGCTTTTTATTTTTTTGGAAAAATGCTGGAAGTAGGTCTTATTTTCGCCCTTAGGCATAAGGCCTATTTGTTTGAACCGTTCTGCTATATACTCCGACGCTTTTATCTCTCCCGCTGTGCCTATTTCACGGCCTTCCATCTCATCTGAAGCAAGAAAAGCAATGTCTGAAGTCATCGTTTGGTGGTAAGTGTCAATGTCTGCTGATTTTATAGCATGCTTTGAGCAAGCACCTACTATCGCAAGAGCAACAATCAGCATTATTTTCTTAAAACTTGACATATGGCATTTTTTGATCTTCGGCAAATATAAGGCTTGTTTAGTAAAGTATTACATTCAATTTACCCAATTCATCAATTCTAAAATCGTAAATCCAATATCCTAAAATTGTCAATCGTCAATCGTCAATCCCAATTTCCGCTCATTTTCCTGTCACCTTGTCATTTTGTCATCATATCAGCAATTTTTTCATGTGTATTTCACTAAAATCCGCCATTATAACATGATATACCTAAACTTTGACACTTTTTTTACTGTGGCATACCAATTGATAAAGTAAGGTGTAACAATAAATTAAAAAATAGAAATAATGGGAAAGATTATAGGAATTGACTTAGGTACTACCAATTCGTGTGTCTCTGTAATGGAAGGAAATGATCCGGTGGTCATACCTAATGAAGAGGGTAGAAGAACCACACCGTCCATCTTGGCATTCTTAGATAATGGCGAAAGAAAAGTGGGTGACCCTGCCAAAAGACAAGCAATCACCAATCCAACAAGAACCATAGCCTCTATCAAAAGGTTTATGGGCAATAGATTTTCTGAGGTTACAAAAGAAGCCGGTAGAGTAGCTTACAAAGTTACTAAAGGGGACAACGATACCGTAAGGGTGGAGATAGATGGCAGACAATATACGCCACAAGAACTTTCTGCTATGGTGCTTCAAAAAATGAAAAAGACTGCAGAGGATTTTCTGGGCCAACCTGTGACAAGCGCTGTTATTACCGTACCGGCATATTTCAATGATTCACAAAGACAAGCTACAAAGGAGGCGGGAGAAATCGCAGGTCTTAAAGTGGAAAGAATCATCAATGAGCCGACAGCAGCAGCTTTGGCTTATGGTTTGGACAAAAAAAATAAAGATGTTACCATCGCAGTTTATGACTTAGGTGGTGGAACATTTGATATATCCATACTTGAATTAGGCGATGGAGTATTTGAAGTAAAATCTACCAACGGAGATACACATTTGGGTGGTGACGATTTTGATCAGGTCATCATAGATTGGCTGGCCGATACTTTTAAGTCACAAGAGAATATTGATTTGAGAAAAGACCCTATGGCCTTGCAAAGGTTGAAAGAAGCTGCTGAAAAGGCGAAAATAGAACTTTCTTCCTCTGCGGAAACAGAAGTGAACCTTCCGTATGTTACTGCTGTGGATGGCGTGCCAAAACATCTTGTGGTTAAATTGTCAAAAGCAAAGTTTGAGCAAATGGCCGATGAATTGGTGCAAAGAACGCTTAAGCCTTGTGCAGATGCCTTAAAAGATGCAGGCCTGTCTAAGTCTGACATCGACGAAGTGATCCTGGTGGGTGGTTCTACAAGAATACCAAAAATCCAGGAAGCAGTAGAAGCTTTCTTTGGCAAAAAACCAAACCGATCAGTAAACCCCGATGAGGTAGTAGCAGTTGGTGCGGCTATTCAAGGCGGTGTATTGAGTGGCGATGTCAAAGACGTATTGTTGCTGGATGTTACTCCATTGTCTATGGGTATTGAAGTGATGGGCGGCATGTACGACGTAGTGATAGAATCCAATTCTACCATACCTACCAAAAAATCTAAAGTGTACTCTACGGCAGCCGACAGCCAGCCAAGTGTGGAGATTCATATTTTGCAAGGCGAGCGGGCTATGGCCAAAGACAATAGAGCGATAGGTAGATTTATTCTAGATGGCATACCACCTTCGCCAAGAGGAGTACCTCAGATTGAAGTTTCCTTTGACATTGATGCCAATGGTATCCTGAGTGTATCTGCCAAAGACAAAGGAACAGGTAAAGAACAAAACATCAGAATCGAAGCTTCTACAGGCTTGTCAAAAGAAGAGATCGAAAAAATGAAGGCAGAGGCTGCAGCCAATGCAGATACCGATAAGGCGGCCAAAGAAATGGCTGAAGCCATCAATCAGGCAGATAGTTTGATCTTCCAGACAGAAAAGCAATTGACCGAGTTTGGCGATAAAATACCGGCAGACAAAAGGGCAGCAATAGATACTGCTTTGGCCCAGTTAAAAGAGGCACACAAAGCACAAGATAAGGCAGCCATTGAAACTTCAAGCAAAGCGTTAAACGATGCTTTTATGGCTGCAAGTCAGGACATCTATGCTGCACAGCAAGCGGCTGGTGGCGGCGCTGAGCAGGCACAAGCGGATGGCCAGAAATCAGCACCTGCCGACGATATTACAGATGTTGAATTTGAAGAAGTAGAAGACAAGAAGTAATCGTAAATTACAGTTTTGTACAGTACATAAAATATGCCCCGGTAGAAATAGCGGGGCTTTTTTATTTTAAAAAAAGAAAGCCTTTTTCGTAAATTAAGCAGGTATTTTTTAAATCAAATTGCTTTTCGTATCATTGTAAAAATTTTGAGTGGAATCATTATTCAATCTTGACTACGTTATTTTTGGTATTATCAACCAAAAATTGTCTAGTCCTTTCTTAGACTTTTTATTGCCATGGATGAGAAATGAATACGTATGGGTGCCGCTTTACATCTACATTATTTCATTTGTCTTTTTCAATTACAACATAAGAGCTTACTGGATATTGGTCTTTATGTTTTTG
>JAYUTD010000311.1:0-4249 GCA_043755305.1 Saprospiraceae bacterium | reverse complement strand
TATGTATAAAATTTGGCAAAATTAATTTGCCTGAATCTTAATCTGGTATTAGGATTGCGACATTTTTGTGTGTATTTTTGTCGGACAATAGTGTAATTTTATAAACCCAAAAAATAGTTTCAACCCCAGGATTTTTAGCTAGAGATTATCCGTATTTTTTATAGATATTGCAGTTGATCCAGAAAATATAAATCTTGTTGTATACCAAAGTTAATCCAAGATATGATAAGAGAAAATATGCCTGATAAAAATATAAAAAAAGCAATAGAATGGTTTGAAAAATACATCATTTAAGCATTCATATTAATTAATAAAACAATATATTACTAGCTTATAATCTTTGATATAATTTAAATAAATGCGTTCATTCAAACATACTTTTTATCTAAATTAACGACTTTGAAAAAAAAGTCTATCTTTACAATTGATTAACACTTAAAATACAATTGAAACATGACCTTTAAAGAAATTCAAGATTTAATAAAGTTATTAGATAAGTCGACATTATCTGAATTTAGCTTTAAAACTGAAACTTATGAAATAAAAATAAAGGGTCACCAAGCAGCTGGTAGCCATACGGTTTACACTTCAGCTCCTGTGCCCTTGTCAATACCTGCTCCTAATACCAGTAGTGAAGTTGCCAGCGCATTGCCATCCTCAGGTGAATCCAAAGAGGAGAAAAAGGCTGTGGAGTCAAATGTAAAATTGATTGAAGTTAAATCACCAATGGTAGGTACTTTTTATAGATCGCCTGGTCCAGACAAACAGGTTTTTGTTAATGTTGGTGATACAATAAATAAAGGAAGCACAGTGTGTATAATTGAAGCAATGAAGTTGTTTAATGAAATAGACAGTGAGTTTTCAGGCAAAATCGTGAAGATTATGGTTGAAGATGCCTCTCCAGTGGAGTATGATCAGGTATTGTTTCTATTAGAACCTTAATTTTCTATTATCAGTTTAACTTTTTTAATAAAAACATAAGCTACATGTTTAATAAAATACTCATTGCCAATAGAGGTGAAATTGCCTTAAGAGTAATAAGAACTTGCAAAGAAATGGGCATAAAGACGGTGGCCATTTACTCCACAGCGGATAAAGACAGCCTTCATGTAAGATTCGCTGATGAAGCGGTTTGTATTGGCCCGCCACCCTCCTCCGAGTCTTACCTTAGTATACCTAAAATTATGGCTGCAGTAGAAATAACCAATGCAGATGCGGTTCATCCTGGATACGGGTTCCTATCAGAAAATGCAAAATTTTCAGAGATTTGTTCTCAATACAATGTAAAATTTATTGGACCTACTCCTGAACAAATCAGGAAAATGGGAGATAAGATTACAGCAAAAGAAACCATGATAGCTGCAGGAGTGCCTGTGGTACCTGGATCTGGCGGCTTATTGCAAAGTGTAGAAGAAGGTAAAAGACTGGCAAAGGAAGTTGTGGGTTATCCTGTCATTTTGAAAGCCACTGCTGGTGGAGGTGGCAAAGGTATGAGGATAGTAATGAACGAAGGTGAATTTGAAGAGGCATGGGATAAAGCTAAGATGGAAGCAAAAGCTTCGTTTGGCAATGATGGAATGTATATGGAAAAATATATAGAAGAACCACGTCATATCGAATTTCAAATTATTGGCGATCAAAATGGAACAGTAGTTCATCTTTCTGAGAGAGATTGCTCCATACAAAGAAGACACCAAAAGCTTGTAGAGGAAGCGCCATCTCCATTTATGACTCCTGAGTTGAGAGAAAAAATGGGAGAGGCTGCAATAAAAGCAGGAAAGGCCATCAATTATGAAGGGGTAGGAACCATAGAATTTTTGGTAGACAAATACCGAAATTTTTACTTTATGGAAATGAATACCCGTATACAAGTAGAGCATCCTGTCACTGAGGAAGTCATCGATCATGATCTAATCAAAGAGCAAATAAAAGTTGCTGCTGGAATACCTATTTCTGGTAAAAACTATTACCCAACAAAGCATGCAATGGAGTGCAGAATCAATGCAGAAGATATCTACAATAATTTTAGGCCTTCACCGGGAAAAGTAACTTCTTTCCATACACCAAAAGGACATGGTGTAAGAGTAGATACTCATGTTTACGCCGGATATACCGTGCCTCCTTTTTATGATTCTATGATCGCAAAACTTATATGTACAGCGCAAACAAGAGAGGAGTGTATTACTAAAATGCAAAGAGCTTTAGATGAGTTTATAATAGAAGGAATAAAAACAACGGTACCCTTTCATGTTCAATTGATGAAAAACAAAGATTTTAGGGAAGGTAACTTTCATACCGGATTTTTAAATACTTTTGAAATCGAAAATCAGGAGTAGCCTAAATAAAGTGAATGGATGGATTTTCAAGAATAATAAGCTACCTTAAAAGCTATAAGACACTTATATACTTTAGTATTCTATCCAATATATTGCTATCGTTATTTACTGTAATAAGTATTCCTGTCATTATTCCTTTTTTTCAATTGCTTTTTGATCGTTTGCCTACCGGAAAGAGCAACACCAGTGGTGTAGAATCCTGGTTAAACAACCAATTTACAAACTTAATAAATCAAAATGGCAAAGAAAAGGCTTTGATTTATGTATGTATCTTGATTGTAATAATATTTTTTTTCAAAAATTTGTTTAGATACCTGGCATTGTATTTTATCACTCCTGTAAGGAATGGAGTAGTCAGAGATTTAAGAAGAGATCTTCATAATAAGTTTATTGCCTTACCACTTGCTTATTACAATGAAGAAAGAAAAGGTGATCTAATATCAAGAGCTACACTAGATGTTCAAGAAGTAGAATGGTCAATTCTTAATGTAATAGAATCACTTTTCAAAGCACCTATTATTATAATTGGTTGTTTGATTTTTATGCTTTATATTAGTATCAAATTAAGCGTATTCGTTTTCTTGCTTTTAGCATTTACTGCTCTTATTATGGGTAGCATAGGCCGGTCATTGAGATCTACTTCAGGATTAGCACAAATTAAGCTTGGTGAACTTTCTTCTACCATTGAAGAGACGCTTTCCGGACTCAGAGTAATCAAGGCATTCAACGCAGAAAAATTTCAATCCTCAAAATTCAATCAAGACAATGAATCTTACTTTAGTACGCTTAATGGCATTCTGAAAAGAAGAGATCTGGCTGCCCCATTATCAGAATTTCTAGGTATTGGTGTGGTAGCTATTTTATTATGGTATGGCACAATTCTAGTTTTCAAAAACGAGTTGAGCCCGGAAACTTTTTTCGCCTTTGTTTTTGCTTTCTACCAGGTAATAGAGCCTTCTAAATATTTTGCATCTGCTCTATATAATATCCAGAAAGGACGCTCCGCTATGGACCGTATTGAGTCCATAATTAGTATAAAGGATACTATAATAGACAAAATTGATGCCCGGGAAATAAATGAATTTATAAACGAAATATCTTTTAACAATGTATCGTTTAAATACCCAATAGCTGATGAATATGCATTAAAGAATATAAACTTCAAAATTCTCAAAGGCGAAAAGGTAGCTTTCGTTGGACCATCCGGTGGAGGCAAAAGTACACTCATGGACTTGCTCATCCGGTTTCACGATTGCACAGAGGGAAGCATAACCATAGACGGTGTAGATATAAGGTATATAAAAACTAGTGCTTTGCGTAATTTATTTGGAGTGGTGACTCAGGAAGCTATACTTTTTAATGATACAATTGAAAACAATATTTCATTTGGACAGCAAAGTGATACTATTCTTGTCGAAAAAGCCGCACTTATTGCCAATGCCAAACCGTTTATTGAAGAATACAATCAATCCTATAATTATAGAATTGGAGATAAAGGCGGAAAACTAAGCGGAGGTCAAAAACAGCGTATTACAATCGCGAGGGCTATTTACAAAAATCCACCTATTTTAATACTTGACGAGGCGACTTCTTCGTTAGATTCACAATCAGAAAAAATAGTACAGGAAGCAATAGATAATATAATGCTTGACAGGACTTCACTCGTAATAGCCCATCGGTTAAGTACCATAAAAAAAGCGAGCAAAATTATCGTTATTGCAAATGGCACTATATTGGCAATAGGTACACACCAATATTTAATGGATCATTCACCATTGTATACAAATCTTGTAGAGAATCAAAACATAGGTATATGAGGTCACTGCAGCGCCTAATAATAATGCAAATATATTTTTTTATATGTTTCTACAACATACAGGCACAATCGTTTAGTAATTCTCTTCCCAAGACTG
>JAYUTD010000310.1:0-4254 GCA_043755305.1 Saprospiraceae bacterium | reverse complement strand
TAGGCAAAACTGCCATCGTAGAAGGTCTTGCCTTGAGAATCTTACAGAAAAAAGTAAGCAGAACGCTCTTTAGCAAGCGGGTAGTAATGCTAGATATGGCTGCTATGGTAGCAGGCACAAAATACAGAGGTCAATTTGAAGAGCGGATGAAAGCCATCATGAACGAATTGGAAAAAGCCAAGGACGTCATCCTCTTTATAGATGAAATACACACTATCGTAGGTGCCGGCGGAGCTACCGGTTCATTGGATGCTTCCAATATATTTAAACCGGCATTGGCAAGAGGTGAGCTTCAATGTATTGGCGCAAGTACACTTGATGAGTACAGGCAGTACATAGAAAAGGATGGTGCGCTTGACAGGAGATTCCAAAAAGTGATCATTGAGCCACCTTCAGTAGAGGATACCATTCATATATTACATAACATTAAAAGTAAGTATGAAGAATTTCACAATGTAGACTATTCTGATGCGGCTATTGAAGCGTGTGTAAAGCTAAGTGTGCGCTATATTACGGATAGATTCCTTCCTGACAAAGCCATTGACGTATTAGATGAAGTCGGTGCAAGAACACATTTAAAAAACATCCATGTTCCAAAGTATGTGGAGGAATTGGAAGCACAAATAGAAGAAGTCAGAGAGAAGAAAAATCAAGCTGTAAGGAGCCAGCAATATGAAAAAGCCGCTGACCTTAGAGACTCAGAGTCTAAGCTCGTCAAAAAACTGGAGCAAGCCAAAGAAGATTGGGAGGAAGAAAGCAAAACAAGAAGGTATCCGGTAGGCGAAGAAGAAATTGCCGAAGTGGTATCTATGATGACCGGCATACCTGTCAATAGAGTAGCACAGCAAGAAAGTAAAAAATTGGTAAAAATGACCGACGACATCAAGAAGATGATCATAGGCCAGGACAATGCCATTTCTAAAATAACGAAAGCAATACAGCGCAACAGGGTAGGACTCAAGGATCCTTCCAAGCCTATTGGCTCTTTTATATTTCTTGGACCTACAGGTGTAGGTAAAACCCAGTTGGCAAAAGCATTGGCCAAATACATGTTTGACTCAGAAGACGCATTGGTGCGCTTGGATATGAGTGAATATATGGAAAAATTTTCTGTCAGCCGATTGATTGGCGCACCTCCGGGTTATGTGGGCTATGAAGAAGGTGGTCAACTTACTGAAAAAATCAGAAGAAAGCCATATTCAGTAGTATTGCTGGATGAGATCGAAAAAGCACACCCTGATATTTTCAATATCTTATTGCAAGTATTGGATGATGGGCAACTGACAGATGGCTTAGGCAGAAAAGTGGATTTCAAAAATACACTCATCATCATGACTTCTAATATTGGGGTAAGACAACTCAAAGACTTTGGTCAGGGAGTTGGATTCGCTACCTCTTCAAGGGTAGAAGCAGAAATGGAAAACAACAAAAGTGTGATTGAAAATGCCCTTAAAAAGACATTTTCACCTGAGTTCTTGAATAGGGTTGATGATGTAGTGATATTCAATGCACTCGAGAAAAGCCATATATTTGAAATTATTGAAATTTCTCTAGGCGATTTATTGAAAAGACTCAAGGACTTGGATTTTAAACTTACCTTAAGTGACGATGTCAAGGAATTTATTGCAGAGAAAGGATTTGATCCCAACTTTGGCGCAAGACCGTTGAACAGAGCAATACAAAAATACCTCGAAGATCCTTTGGCAGAATTTATACTAGGTGAAAATCCTGAAGCTGGTGCTAAATTATTGGCAGAACTCAATAAGGAAAATGGTTCTATAATTATTAAATTTGCGGAGAAAATAGAATCAAAGACTGAATAATATTAACCTATATACAAATCTAAAACGTAGTGCCTCAAATGAGGCGCTGCGTTATTTTTTTTAATCAAACCATATAAATCAATTTGGCAAAAGTACAAGACAATCAAGACAAAAACAGCCACCGACTCAATCGTCAAATAAGGGTGCCTAAAATCAGACTCGTTGGTGACGATCTCGAAGCATTGAGTGAAGCACTAGGAAAAACCATCGAAGTAGGTGTTTACAACACTAGTCAGGCAATTGAATGGGCAGATGCTGCGGGAATAGATCTTGTAGAAATTACGCCCAACGCAGACCCACCTGTATGTAAGCTTATCGACTACAAAAAATTTATCTACGACAAAAAGAAAAAGGAAAAGGAAATAAAAGCCAAAGCCCAAAAAACTGTTGTTAAAGAAATCAGGTTTGGCCCCAACACCGACGAACATGACTTTGAATTTAAGACCAAACACGCAAGGAGATTCCTGGAGGAAGGCGCTAAAGTCAAAGCCTATGTGCAATTCAGGGGAAGATCTATTGTCTTTCACGACAGAGGGGAATTGGTCTTACTTAAATTTATCAAAGAACTGGAAGACCTCGGCGGTGCCGAAGAATTGCCAAGACTGGAAGGCAAGAGAATGGGTGTGGTGATAGCTCCAAGGAAGAAAAAAGGATAGGATCATCCCATTTAATTATGGCTTTCCAAGCTTTACATTAATTGATTGTAACTATAAAATACAAAGCCTCTGAGCGATCAGGGGCTTTTTTATTTTAATAAATATGCATGCAAACCCAACTTCCATTCCAAAGAAGCACGACAGCAAAGAAGTATTTTATCCTTTATTCAACCGATAATGCAAAGAAAAAAAAAGGCAGATCAGACTTCCATCTGACCTACCTCTTGAGTTTTGGTTTATATTATTTTATGAGTCCTAGGCGGCCTTAATTACTTCTTTTTAGTCATCATTTCCTTCTTAGCCATCATAAATGGAGCTACAGTTGACTTCAATGCAGCCAATGCAGTAGTTGATCCTTCAGAAGTTTTTGCTACCATATCTTTAATAGAACCTACTGAAGCTTCAGTATTGGTAATGAAAGCTGTAAGTTCAGTCAACTTTGCAGCTACGTCACCTTCCAACTTGCCAGCAGCTAAGCCGTCTTTCAATGCAGTCACTTCAGCAGACTTTGCGTCCCAGGTAGACTTGATTTCATCCAATTTTGTAGAAGCTTCCATCAATCCTGCACCTGATGACTGGTATGCAGTTACCGCTGTCTTTACTTTGTCAAGGTCAGCACCTTTGATTTTTGACATAAATGTGCTGTCAATGTGCAAACTGTCAAAAGAAGCCATTTGAGCTGCTTTGCTTGCTTCCAACATAGTAGAAAGCTCACCTACTGCTGCTGTAGCTGCGTCCCACTTGGTAGTCAGGTCAGTAATTCCTGCTTTGTATTGCTCTGCATTTTTACATGAAGCGAAAAGGGCGATAGCGAATAAGAAAACTAAGATTTTTTTCATTGTGATATATTTTTAATGTTTTTTGAATAATGAATGATTAAAGGACGCAAAGTTATACTAAGACTGCCGCCTTTCAAAGCAATGACCAAATTATATTCTAAATGGTATTCAAATTTATTGTTAATGCAAATTAAAAATTAATAAAATGGCCTATTGGTGAAATTTAACCATGTTTTGGCGGATCAGGCATTGTTCAGCCCCGATTTGATTGTTTACCTTTCAATTCAGCTCTAATCGGGAACAAGAAAGGCATTCATTTTCGGCAACTTGATTCGAATGTATTCCAACTTGATTCGAATGCATTCTAACTTGATTCGAATGCATTCCAACTTGATTCGAATGTTTTCCAACTTGATTCGAATGCATTCCAACTTGATTCGAATGTATTCCAACTTGATTCGAATGTATTCCAACTTGATTCGAATGCATTCGAAGAGACTGTTCGATACTGTTCAGGAAATGTGTCAAATTATAAATTAATTAATAAAATTGACCAATGTACAAGAAGACAAAAAGGCATAACCAATTGATTCAGAATTATTTAATTTATTGCCTATGGAACTCATTGAAATCCATTGAACCCCGTAGGATTGAAAATCCAACGGGGTGAACTCATTGAATTATATTGAACTAATTGAACTCATTGGTCTAATTGAACTCATTGAACTCATTGAACCATAACAATGCCTACGGCATAACTGAGCGGTGCAAAGCAATTTTGATCCATTGGGGTCAAAATAGCGAAGGCACCGAGCAAAGCTTTGCGAGGCTTAGAGTATCTTAAATTCCCTTCAGACCCAATACTTTCGATATAAAACTTATTGAACTTATTGCTTATTGAACTAATTGAACTAATTGAAATCCATTGAACTAATTGAACTACATTGAACTAATTGAACTAATTGAACTACATTGAACTACATTGAACTCATTGAA